>CAZOEV010000096.1:0-7984 GCA_964578915.1 uncultured Lentimicrobiaceae bacterium | reverse complement strand
CCAGCAGTTTTCCTGTTAGATCAAAAATACGGTAGGTGTAGGCCTTTTCGGCCTGTGGCAGTTCAAAACTAAGCTGTTCGGTAGCAGGATTAGGGTAAACATGCAGGCGCTCGGTGGCTGGAATGAAATAATTTGGCTCCTGACCCAAAAGTTGATCAAACCGACCAAAAAGAATGGAATTGCGCACGGAAACATAAAAATCATTCTCGTTTACATCAAAATCCCAAATCATTCCAGAAGCGTCAAAATATCCACACCATTCGGGCTGCGCAGGAATAGTAAGGTCGTAAATCTGAATCCCGCCAGATTTTCTACCTACATAGAGCCAATTGTCAACAATAATCATATTCTCCAGATCAGCAACAATTTCAAGGGTTGTTAAAGGGCGCACATTATAAGGATCAGAAACATCCATCACCCTGATTCTTGTCCAAGGCGATCCCGAACCTTCTAGCAAATAAACATAGCCATCTCTGTAAGCAAGACTACGACTAAATGTATAGTAAGCACTACTTGTGTATATTAGCACCGGATTTGTCAAATCTGATATATCAAATATCTTAAAATTGATCGAATTGAAAATGTACAGCTTATCACCATCAATTTGCATATCATCAAAACTTCCCATGTCCATCTCGTTCACCAAAACAGGATTATTAATATCTGCTATATCAAGAATGAAAAAATCGTTGTCATAAGCGGCACTTCTGTATGCGAACAAATATTGGCCGTTTACCTCTATCATTTCCACACCTCCAACGTGCAAAAGCGTATCCATAAGTTGTGGCTCCGAGGGATTTGAGATATCATAATAAAGCAACCCCCGTAAATCGCCTACAAATAATTTATCGTCATGCGCACAGAGAGACCGATACCATTCATATTCCGGGTTTAAATACATAAGCTGCGGACTTTCAGGATCATGCATATCCAATACACTCAAGGTATTATGCACACCAGTAGCATAGAGGTGATTATTGTAAAATTCAATAGTACGTGCTTCGCCAGGAGCTCTCCAAGCGTAAATAAGCTGGATGCTATCCAGATCGCTGATATCAAAAGTATGCAGGGTGTTGGCTCCATTAAAGTGGATATAATTATCCATAAAAATTGCAGCCCTGTTATAATCCCCCGGATCGAACTCGAATATTTTAACAGGCTGTTCAGCAACCGACTTATTAAAAAGTAACATCCCATCCCAGGCGGAGGTTATAGCAATCAAATCTCCTTCCATAATTAGTTTGGCAGCATATCTTATTGAGTCTGAAACAGAAAGCAAGGACATATTTGCCGGATCACTAATATCCAAAACAAACATGCCAGATTGCTGACTAAGACCATAAAGTTTGTTTTCATCAAGTACGATGTCTTTTACAAAATCGTTTCTGGTAAAAGAGGAGATCTGTTCCATTGTCAGCGGATCGGGCATGGCATAAGTCATCACCTTGTGCATATCACCGATATAAGCTGTATTATTTCTGATTTTAAGGGCCAGTAATCTCTGATTTTCAAACAAGCGTGCCACTTCCAAAGGACTAGAGGGTTCTGACAGATCAAAAACATAGATACCCCGGTCTTGAACCACTACATAGGCATATTGCTCCTGAATAACAAAATCTAAGAGAAAGGCATTTAAATCCATCTCCATTAAAAGTTCAGGCTGCGTAGGATCTCCAATATCAATGGCAGCAAAAACACCATTGGAGCATGCCACATAAACCGTTTCCTCAACAATTTGCATGCGCCAGGCTTTATCATTCAGCCATACTTCTGATACTAAAACAGGTTGAATTGGAATACTGTAGTCATAAATTTGTAAGCTTCTGCCATTGGAAACTATAACAAAATTTTCATGGCCTACCATATAATCCAAAAAACCATAGGGCCATTTGCCAATTAATTGTGTGTTAGGCTGAACCTGAGCACTCAAGCTAAATTGGAGTGCCAGAAGCACAAAAACTAATACTAAATTTCTTTTTAATTTCATTTCTTTTTGTTTTGGTTATGCATTATAACTAATTGGGATTAAAACCTAATCCTGCTTTAAAATCAATCCGGTTTTCCTAAAATCATCCTTGCCGGATACTTCCAGAATATAAAGTCCTGACGCCAATTCAGAAAGTCCTAGTTGCTGCATTCCAGCCCCCAGCTGTCCTTGACCAAACAAACGGCCTTCCGGATTAAGGATGCGATATGAGAATGGTGTGACGCTCGGTTCAGGCAGCTCAATATGGATGAAATCCTTGGTCGGATTCGGATAAATTTTTAGTCGCTGATCTGCTTTGATAAAGAAGTATTCCTCATTAGAAAGTACGAGATCGTTTTGAATCAACTTCAAACTGGCAGTAGGGGTGTAAATAATGCCATCATAAACTTTAAATTCTTGAAAAGATTTATAGGGACTATAATATCCCACAAGTTGTATGTTTACTGGATCATTCAATTCATAAATCAGGATGCCCAGCGCTGCATTGGCCATGTATAAATGATTTCCTTCAATCTGAATATGGTGACCATCACCGCCCAGTTCCACCTGCTTCACCTTGCGGATATTGTCGAGCTCTCTCACATCATAGATGCAATATGAAAAGTCTGAAACATAGGGATGATCATCTCCTGTGAGGTAAACATAACCATTGTGATGGGCCACTTTATTAAAAAAGTTATTGGTACTGCTGAAAACCAATGTCAGATCGGCCGGATTACTGATATCTAATAAATAAAAATCCCAAATACCAACGGCATACAGGAAGTTGTTATCAATAACAAGGCTTTTTGCTTCTAATAAAATCCTATCAATCAGCTGAGGTGCTGAAAGATCACCAAGATCAAAAACACTTAAACTATCGTAATCAGCAACATACAGGTATTGTCCGTTTTTCACCATATCCACTATGGTAGTTGAGGCAAACAAGGTATCGACTGGAAAAGGCTGCGCAGGATCACTGATATCATTGATAATTAAGCGGTGATAATCAGCTAAAAACAAAAGTCCATCCTGAGCCAATACATCCATATATTCATCTTCTGCCGTTTCGTGATAAACGGATGTAATATTCTCTTTGTCAGAAACATTCAATACTGTCAATCTGTTATTTCCACCTGTAGTATATACATAATCTCCCCATTTAGAGATGTAATGGGTCATTCCTTCAAAATGAATCTGGTTAACTAGTTCTAATGGCGCTCCCTCACTTTTATCCAACACCATTAGCGAAAAAGTATTTAAATGCAAGATAGTTTCTCCATCGATGTAAACATTGCGGTGAAATCCCATATCATCATATTCATAGAGAAACTGTGGACTTGCCGAATTGCTGATATCGTAAAACTGAATGCCCGATGATCCAGTTGTTGCCAATAGATTCTGATCCACGACAATATCGAAACCTCTGCCAGCACAAGAAGTATTGCTAATAAACGCTAATTGAAGTGGATCAGTGATGTCCAGTATCGTAAAAGAACCAAAATAATCCCGCACATAAAGCAAACCGTCCGCCTCAAACAGATCACTCAGGTATTCTTCTATATGAAATTCGGAAACATAGTCGAAAACCAGCGGATCACTTACGTTATAAATCTTTATTCCAACAAAATACTCAGCCACATAAGCTAATTCGCCAGCTATTAAAATAGTTGATACCTCTCCGCCAGGCTGAAATACATCTGCCAGCTCGGGAACTTCAGGATTAGCAATATCAATAATAAAAATACCTTCATCTTCGCTTAGCAGGTAAACGTAAGTTCCGTTTATTTCCATCACTTCGAACTCAGCCTCCAGACTAATACTTGAAATTAGTTCCGGTTCCTGCGGATTGGAAATATCAACAATAAATAATGCATCTTTTGATCCCAAAATATAGGCTATGCCGTCTCTTACTTTGATTTTTCGGGGATAAGTTGGCAAAACGAGCTCACCTATCAGGTTTAGTTGCGGCTTTTCGCTAAAATCATATACTTGCAATGTTTCACCATTGCCCACATAAACCATATTGTTTTCAACGACCATATCATAACCAAAAAAATAAGGCCAGTTACCTACTTGTGTTGTATTGGGTTCTACTTGTGCCTGCAAGCTGGCACTCCATAATAAAATGAATAAGAAAAAAATTCTGCTGCGTTTCATATTGACTTTTTTTTGTTATTGGTTTGTTCTGCTGGGTAAAAATAATAAAGAATGTTACTTTTTATGTTATAAATCAATAATTTAAAACCGTTCTAAATAAAATACTATTTGACTAATACACTTGTGCATTTTATTCGACCGTCTTCGTTTCTTTACCAAAGTTTAATACTAGCGTTGAGGTTTAAGAAGCATTTCATTCAATTTTTGGTTTTCTACATTTTTTGACTGCAAGGGGACAACAAGGCTTTTGGGTTTGATTACTTTGAATGGCAAAAGCCTTCCAAAACTGTCGCCTTTTCACTAATACTATGTCGCAAAATTGAAATTGAAATCAAAAACATTTTTCACAATACACGAAAAACACTATAACACATTAATTATAAACACAATATGTGTAAATAAAAAAGTTTCGGTTAACATAATGTTTTGGGTATTTTTAGGGTTTCAAATTATAAATTTACTGATTTTGTTTGGTGTATTACGACGAAGTCGCAGACTCGCCGAGCAGCCAAGCTTGTGTGACTTCCGCCTAAAGATCCACTAAATTGTCACCGCTCGGCGTAGTTTAAACTACGTCGACAAGATAAAAACGCATAGTTTGTTCGCTGTCTTGAAAACACATCAACTTCACGACGAAGTCGCAGACTCCGAGTGAGATCTAAAATGGTTTAGTCTCATATTTTGTAAACCCAAAAACCTCAATGGTATTTTTTGGTTTATCTACTTTGTAAACAACTAAATAGCCTTTGTAAATAAATTCTCGAATCTCATTGTTATCAAAAAATATAGATTTCCTGTTCTGATAAGGCATAGCTGGAATGCCTTTTATTCTCAAAATAATTTCTTCCTTGAATTTTCTTGCAGCAGAGGGTTTATCTTCGGCAATGTAGCCAACTTGTGTATTCAGTTTGTCTCTAAACTTTTTTGTTACTTTAATCTTCATACTGCCTTAAGGTTGCTTCCAGCTCAGCATCAAGTTCATCAATATCAACAAACTCTGCACTGCCATTTTCAATGCTTGTCAATTCCTCCTGCAAATATTTTTGAACAGAAACAAACTCATCATCCTCCTTAATGATTTGAAGTTCCTCTTTTTTAAACTTGGCCAAAAACCACATTAAGTGTTTGTAGGCTTCATTGTTTACTTTAAGTTTGATGATATGCATATTCTCTTGTTTTGAACAAAAGTACATAAATTTCATGCATTTTGCTCCTTTTAACTTATCCCGCCGCTGGCGCGGATTTGCAATCCGTGCCAACCCAGTCCCACCGTTCGGCGTAGTTTGCAACTACGTCGGCAAAATAAAAAATGAATAATCTGTTCGTTATCTTGAAAACACTTCAACTTTGCAATGAAGTCGAAGACTTCGCCGAGCGAGGTCTAATACTATCATGCAGTGAAGAAATGCAATAATTTTAACTTTATTTTATTGCAGACTTAGTAAAACCATCCTCAAAGCGCACTAAATATGCGTCCTGCATATTCTTATTCATATTGCTCTCATAAAAAACATATCCTTCTTCTGTTACCTTGGCCAACCTGTTAAGTTGATTTCTTGATATTTGGATATCATATTTTAGGTTTAAATCAGGGAAGTAGGTAATTGCAGTTATGGTATAATAGTCATCGGTAGTATGCAGTGTTACTGTTATTGCATTTCCTCTTGCACCCATTCCATTAATTTCTCCAAGTACCTCATGCACAATGATTGAATCAGAACCAAGATCCACGATCCTAAAACCTGTCTTTTTCCAATCACCATCATAAATCGGATCCTGGTTTTGATCAAAAGTATATGCAAGGTATTTCCCGTTACCTGATATTTGTTCTTGTACAATAATTGCGTCAGTGGTTTCATATATTTTAATCCGTTCACCCCTTGAATTATAAATATGCAAAACTGATGCTTGGCCATAGTTTCTACCTGTATCATCATATTTTTGCACTTTATAATCCCCACCGATAAGCATATAATGAGGGATGATTACATATTGGCTGTTTTTTGAAAGCACCATTGTGGAATACGTATCCCCACCGGAAGGGACTAAATCATCTATTTCTTCAAATGTTACTAATCCAGGTATTTTGTCTTTAATATTGCTTACTCCCTTAAGGTCAAATCTCCTTTCTTTCTTATCGTTTTTATCACCAATCTCAGGTAAAGGTAAACTCCAATAAGGGCTGTATTCCACCGTGCTAAATGACCGTACTACCTCGTTCTTCACCGTATCAACAAAGGAAACGATACATGAATCGGGATCGTAAGGATGAAAATTGTATTTTATGGTATATTGCCCCTGCGCCTGTAGGCAGAAAAAAAGCATTGCCACAAAGCTTAAAAATATGTGAAACTTTTTCATAATAACCTCCTTAATTTATTATTATATACTGCATTTTTTATTTGCTGTAGTTCAGTTTGCAAAGTACTTATTTTTTAGTTTTACCCTCCGCTAGGCGTAGTTTATAACTACGTCGCCTAAAGTCGCAGACTCGCCGAGCGATCCACCATTGGCTCTGGCAGTTCAAAACAATATCGAATTCTATCGATTAGCTTTTGTTTTAGTCTTCCCGCCCCGCTTCAACCGCTGCAAAAACCCGTAAAAAATTTCCGCTCCAGATTTTCTGTATGTCTAATTCCGAATAACCACGGCGTAGCAATTCGCGCGTAATATTTTCGATTTCTGACACATCATAACAATCTGATAGTGCTCCGCCGCCATCAAAATCGGTGCCGATACCAACGTAATCTATTCCAATCAAGTTGACGATATGATCCACATGATCAACCAAATCAGCAACGCTAGCCAATTCAGCCGGAAACTGTTGATCTGTTGCGTACCAGGCTTCCCTGGCTTGTTGCATTTGTGTGTCATCCAGGTCTTTAAATCCATTATACTTCTGGCGCACAGCTGCAAAAGCACTGTCGCGAACCGGATTTTCAGGCATGGTTTTTACATAATTACTCAATACGCATAATTGGGCTACGCCACCGTTTTCTTTTAGGGCCAACAGCATTTCATCAGTCATGTTTCTATGATGATCACAAATTGCGCGGGCATTAGAGTGTGAAGCGATTACCGGCTGTTTGGTCAGTTTTATCACATCAAAAAAGGCTTTATCAGAAATATGGCTCACGTCAACCATCATACCTAGGCGGTTCATCTCGCCCACCACTTCTTCGCCAAAAGGCGACAACCCGCCATGCTCCGGCCCTTTATCATCCGTTGAGGAATCGCAAATATCGTTGTTATACGAATGTGAAAGCGTAATATAGCGCGCACCGCGGTTGTATAAAGTTTCGACCATTTGAATGTCTTTGCCAACAGGATAACCGTTTTCAACGCCAATAAAAATGGCCAGTTTGCCCTCTTTATTAAGACGTTCGGCATCGTTGGAAGCCAAAGCAAGTGAAGCCATCTCTGGATAGGTATCGAGCGCAAGGTCTATATCGTCAAAGATTTTCAGCGCCTGCTGCTTTGCTTTTAAGTTTGAAGCCTCATCACGATCGCCTTGACCAATAAAAACAGCAAAAAACACGGCATCCAGTCCGCCTTCTTTCATGCGCGGGAAGTCGATTTTGCCGCCGCCATTGCGCGCATCATTTTTAATTCCAATATCAAAAGCACTGCGACTCAACCGCAAAGGCGTGTCAGTATGGCTATCGAGCGTGAGCAATTGCTGATGAAATTGACTTACTTTGTCGGTTTCTTGTTGCGCCGAAAGCGAAAAACTGAGGCTTAAGAAAATTGCTACAAGGGCAATCTGGAGTTTTAATTTTTGCATGGTTTTACATTAAATCTTTGTAACTAATCAGTCCCAAAATCAGCTAAAAATTCTAGGATTAGGTGGTTATCAAC
>CAZOEV010000095.1:0-8011 GCA_964578915.1 uncultured Lentimicrobiaceae bacterium | reverse complement strand
TATAGTTATCCAGAAAATCTGCCGCCTCGCCCAGCGAAACGCCCTGCACATCTGCCTTCACAAAAACAATCCTTTCCTGGTTCTTGCGCTGAATCTCCAAGCGGCTGTTTACCTGCTTAAAACTGGCCACAGCCGAAAGCGGCAGCTGCTGATTGAGCAGATTAGTAAGCATAATATTGTCCAGCTGGCTCACTTCGCTGCGGGCATCCGTTGCATAGCGTAAAATTATTGGGTAATCTTCGCCTTGTTCCGTGTAGTTACCCGCATCCATACCATAAACCGCCTGGCGTAACTGCAAACCAACCATAGCCGCATTCAGTCCCATGCGCGATGCTTTTTCCTTGTCAACCACCACCTGAAACTCCATCTTTCCAGCATCGCTGGTATTGCTGACATCCAGAAAAATGGCTTCATTTTCCATCTTGACTTTTATATCCTGAGCCAACTGCCCAATGGCCTGCATATCGTTGCCCGAAATCTCTACTTCAACTGCTTTTTTATTGCCTGTGATAGCCGCCGAAAGCAGACTTCCAGCCGTAACATGAAACTTCTCAATCTCCGGAATCTCAGCAATTTTTTCGCGCAGCACCTCCCCTATTTCTTTAGCTGACCGCTCGCGCTCATCAGGCAGTATAAGGTGACCTAAAATAGTACTCACATTTTTTCCTTCAGAAAAACCAACCGCCGTAAGCAATCCTTCCTGTGTTTGACCACTGATAGCAACCAGTGAACCAGAAACCAGCTCAGGCACCTCGGCCTCAAAAACATCCATCACAAGTTTTGAAATGCGATCGGTTTCAGCGGCTGTTGTTCCCACTTCCGTTTCAAAAACTACGGCAACATCTCCGGCATCAAATTCCGGGATATAATCCGAGCCGAGCCGTTTGCCAAAGAAAATCGAAACAGCTAATACCAGGATAAAAACACTTACTACTACTGTTTTATGTGTAAGCGACCAGCGCAACAATTGTTGATACCCATTTTCCGTGCGGGTAAAAACAGCTTCTGTTTTTTTAAAAAACCAACTATGACTATCGCGCTTTTCATTGCTTTTCTTCTTCAGCATTTGCGAGGCAAGCATAGGCGTCAAGCTCAGTGCCGTGACCAATGAGGCTAGCAGCGTTACAGAAGTGATGACCGCTAACTGTTTAAACATAATCCCAACGATGCCGCCCGTAAAAATCAGCGGGATAAAAACCACCAGCGTGGTAATTGCAGATGCCATAATAGCCATGCCCATTTCGCTGGCGGCAAACATAGCTGCCTGTTTTGGCCGAGAACCATTTTCGATATGCCGCGTAATATTTTCAAGCACCACAATGGCATTGTCAACCACCATTCCAATAGCAATAACCAACGCCATCAGCGAAAAAATATTGATGGTGTAGCCAATGCTGTACATCGTGATAAAAGCTGTGATCAGCGAAAACGGAATGGTAAGAATAATAATCAGACTGGAACGCCATTCACGCAGGAAAAACAGCACCACCACAATCACAAAAAGGAAGGCGTACCAGAGCGAAGAAGCCAGGTTTGAAACCGATTGGGTGATGACCTCATCTGACGAAATTACCTCAAAAATATCTACATCGGCAGGTAATTCCTTTTTGATAGATTCCATGCGTTCTCGCACAGCTTCAATCACTTCCAGCGTATTTACACCCGACTGCTTTTGCACCATCAAAGCCATGCCAATGCCGGATTTGTTGCGAGCAAACTCGTCTTTTTCCCTGAAGCTGTCGTTTATTTCCGCTAAATCGCTTAGGCGAACCAGCTTTCCGCCAAAGGCCGAAATCACCACATCGCCAATCTCTTCCACGCTTTCAAATTCAGCCGAAACCGTGATAGAAAAATCATTGACGCCGGTTTTGATATTGCCTCCCGGAATGGTTTTGTTGCCAGCCTGAAGCATCAGCGCAATCTGCTGACTCGAAACACCGTAAGCTTGCAACTTCATGGGATCCAGGCTGACTTGTATTTCGCGTTCGGGCTGTCCCAGATAAACTACCGTACCCACACCCGACACTTTTCTAATTCCAGCAGCAACTTGATCTTCAACGATCTGCTCAATGCCTTCGTAGTTTTCTTCGGCAGTAATTCCATAAATTAAAACAGGAATCATTGAGGAGTTCATCTTGTAAATCACAGGTGCATGAGCCTCGTTAGGCAATTTAGCTTTCACGAGCTCCATCAGGTCGCGGGCGTTATTGGCCGCCGCCGTGATATCGGTTCCCCATTCAAATTTCAAAGCAATAAACGACACATTTTCACGCGAGGTAGATTGTATTTCTTTAAGATGACTCGTACCGGCCAAGATAGCTTCTAGCGGCTTAACCAATTGTTTTTCAACCTCCTGTGCCGATGCGCCGGGATAAACCGTGATCACAGTAAGACTTGGAAGTTCCATTTCGGGCATCACATCAAGTGGCAGCATCCGGTAGGAAACCAGCCCAAAAAGCAGCACAGCGATAAAAGCCATTGCGACGGTTACTGGCCGTCTGACAGCATATTTTGGTAAATTCATGGTGTTTCCTCCTTCTATTTGATTTGTACTTTAGCACCGTCAGTCAGCCGACTTTTCCCGCTTACAATTACGATTTCTTCGCCACGAAGTCCAGAAACGGAGACCTTATCGTCCAGCATAACGCCTTTTTCCACTTCCATTCGCCTGGCGGAATTGTCGCGCACCACATACACAAAATCCTTGGCCGTTCCCGACTGCCGTTGCACGCTGTTGATCGGCACAAAAACCGCTTCCGTAGGTTTCTGCTGAAGCAAAACATGTGCAAACATGCCCGGTTTCACCAACAAATCAGGGTTTTTCATCAGTAGTTCCACCTCGGCGGAATGCGTCATCGTTGACAATTCCTCTCCGATATAATTCACTTTTCCCTGAAATACTGTATCCGGAAAAGCATCAAAACGCAATTCAGCTTCCTGACCTTTATGAATTTTCGCCAAAGCTTTTTCGTTTACAGAGATGGCTATTTTGAGCGGATCATAACTGATCAGCTTCACAATGCCATTTTCGAGTTGCATATTGCCACTGATTCCCGTCGGCATCAGCGAATAATTCTCGCCCTCTTCCACATAAACCGCAGCAATAACGCCAGCAAAAGGCGCATACAAACGGGTGTTTTTCTCCATCAGCTGTTTGCGTGCCTCAGTCGCTTCAAACTTGGCTTTCAGGTGATCAAAATCTACCTGACTTACGCTTCCTTTAGCCAGCAGCCTTGTAACGCGCTCAAAGTCAGTTCTTAAAGTTTCGTAAGCCACAACAGCCTGAATCAACATTTCGTCAGATAATTCGGCCACCAATTGTCCTTTGGCTACATGTGCGCCTTTTGTCACTTTCAGGCTTTCGATACGGCCTGGCAAGGTGGTGCTCAAACTGGCATCGCGGTTTGCTTTTGCAATTCCCGAAAATTGAAGTTCGGGCGTATAACTGATTTTTTCCGCCTTGGCGACTGAAACAACAACTGACTCATTTTCTATGTTTATTGACTTCTCCGATTTTGAATTGCAAGCCTGCAACAGCACCAAAATGCTGAGGGCTATCATGTATATTCCTGAATGTAATATTTTGGTTTTCATCTGTTTATACTTTTTTTAATCTATTCTTTAAATATCTTTTTTAGTTAAATCACCTATAGCTTTTTCATGGCTAAAAGATAAACCGAGGCTTCCGTCCACTTTTTTGAGGCGACTCACACAAATCCATTGCTCGTTTCGGGCACTAATAAGCTCTGATGCAGCCTGCTGCCATAGCGTTTGCGCTTCCAGCAAATCGGAAGTATTGATCAATCCTTCTGCATAATTATCTTCATTTACACGCAAATTTTCTTCGGCCTGCGCCAAACTGTTTTTGGTCAATTTCAAGCGTTCCAGACTTTCTTGCCAAGCAAAAAAAGCCTGAGCCACTTCCAGCCTGATCATTTCAGAAGCTTCTTTCAGTTCCAACTCAGCCACGCGCTCTTCATGTCGAGCAGCTCTCAAGGTGTGATTTTTCTCACCCCAATGAAAAAGCGGTACATGCAACACAATTCCTGCATTGAAATCGCCACCAAATTCCTCCTCAAAGCCTTGATAAGGATTAGGATTCGATACCACATAATTCACAGAAGCAGCCAAATCAGGCATATAACGCGACTTCATAATATTGGAAGCCGAATGCGCGATATTGATCTGCTGCTCAAGCATCAACAACTCGGGCCGGTTTTCTCGTGCCGAAGAATATAGTTGCTGCTGATTGCAAACTATCAGGCTATCCGCTTCGGCAGGAAGCAGCTCAATTTGATCGTCTAGCTCCAAACCAATTAATTGGTTTAAAGCCATTTTGGAAAGTTTTATGCCCTGGTCTACTTTAAAAAGTGTGAGCTGGGCATCGTTTTTCTTCACGCCAACCTTGAGCAGATCATTCTTGGTTACAAAACCTTCGTCGTAAAGATTTTGGATGTCGTTGCTCAGGTTATCGAGTAAAGCCAGATAGGTCTGTGCCAGTTTTTGCCGCTCCTCGAGGGAGATAAGCTGCCAAAAAGAGGCCTCAACTTTGTGCAGCAATTCGCTGGTTTCATACACCTGATTTTGTACGGCAACGCGCTCTGCATAAGCAGCAATTCGATTAATTTCACGGATTTTAAAACCCGTAAAAATAGGCTGCACAAAGCCAATTTGTCCTACAAAAATATTTTTGCTGCCCAGTTTTCCTTCCTCTTCGGGAAGATAAACATACTGCTTAAAAACTGGATTGCCCGACTGATCAAAAACCGGCGCTCCCTGTGCATCAAACACGAGAAAAGTAGGCGCAATTGCCGGATCGCTAAAGGCTTGTTGATTGATGCCGCCCGTTTGCGCATCAATGGCGTTGAAAGGAATAATTGGTAAGAATTTATCTTCACCAAACAAGCTAAGCGGTTTGTTTGTCCTGATATAACTACCATTGGCACTAAAATTGGGCAAATACTGTGTAAAAGCCGCTTTTCGCAGTGCTGTGGCTGCTCCATTTTGTTCTTGCGCTATTTTCAGTTTTTCGTTGCGCTCGATAGCCAAGCGCTGACAATCTTCCAGACTTAGCTTTTTCTGGGCATAAATACCGGGGCGAAAAAGCAATACCAGCAACAAACCCGACACTATCCATCTCATTTTCATAATAAAAAATTAAAATTAATATATTTGACTATTTTAGTATTTTGGTCGAAACTTAATCAAAAAAAATTAAGTCTTACCTATTTCCTTTTAAAAAATCTAATTCTGTACTCGTTTAACGATTCCATGAAATAAAATTTCAAGCAATTTATCCAGCCGAACTTCCAGATTATTTTCTACATCATTAATAAGTAAAGGTATTTCAAGTCCTTTCATTGCAATAGCGATGGCAACAGCTCCCAATTGAGTTTCGTCAATACGAAAGATGTTTTTTTGTTGTCCATCTTTCAATATGCTTTCAATGATTGAAACTTCTTCCAGATCATATTTCACACGTACCTTTTCAATAAAGGGCAAATGAACCAAATAATCGCTGCGCACAGCTTCATACAGATTGACAGTTTCCTTAAACTTTCGCATACGCACTATGACATATTGGCGCAATTTTTCCATCGGATTGTCAACACTGTTCACCGCCACCAAAACCGCTGCTTTAAGCTGTGAAGCCTCCTTTTCAACAACGGCCTGAAAAACTTCTTCCTTACTTTTAAAGTAATAATATAACGAACTTTTGCCCATACGTAAGGCCTGCGCTATATCATCCATTGTTGTTTTCTTATAACCAAAACGGCCAAACAACTCTCCTGCAACCTGTAAAATCAATTCACGAGCATCTTCTTTCATAATTTAAGTTTTTCGACTAATTCAGTATTTTGTTCCAATAATTATACCAAAACTGATCTTCTCGCCAAAAATAAAAAAATAAACAGCGGATTACAAAAACACCGGTTTCTAGTACCCCATTTTTTCGTTGAAATCCGTAATCTTGCATGATAAAAGAAATTGAGCTTTTTTAAAATGGACAAAAATCACTATTACCACCACAATGAATCTTTTGCGTTGGAAACTGGCAGCGAAATTAAAAACCTTCGGATTGCCTATCAGCACTGGGGAAAGCTAAACGAAAAGCAAGACAACGTGATTTGGGTTTGTCATGCATACACCGCCAACGCAGAGGCAAGCGATTGGTGGCCAGGTATGATTGGCCCTGGATTATTGCTAGATACCGACAAATACTTTGTGATTTGCGCCAACGTTGTTGGTTCTTGTTATGGCAGCACAGGGCCACTAGATATCAATCCAGAAACAGCAAAACCCTGGTTGAAGGATTTTCCAAAAATCACCGTACGAGATTTGGTAAATGCCCATGAAACACTCCGAAAACATCTAAACATCAATAGTATTTATATGATAATTGGAGGTTCTATCGGTGCTTTTCAAGCCTTAGAATGGACTATTATGTTTCCAGAAATCATTCAAAATCTGGTATTTATAGCAAGTAGTGCCGCAGCATCGCCCTGGAATATCGCTCAAAACGAAGCACAGCGCTTGGCTATAAAGGCAGACCCAAGCTATTTTGGCAATGACCCTAAAGGCGGCCTCAACGGCCTAAAAGCCGCACGTGCCATGGCACTCATAAGTTATCGCAATGCCGAAACCTATAACAGCACACAAAAAGATGCCGATGTCGGTTTGTCGGGCGATTACAAAGCCATCAGCTATCAACAATATCAGGGCGAAAAATTGGTAAAAAGGTACAATGCTTACAGCTATGTTTGCATGTCTCATCTATTTGATAGTCATCATATTGGAAGAAATCGTGCTTCCGTTGAAAATGTCCTAAGTACAATTAAAGCCAAAACGCTGGTAATTGCACTTGATACCGATCAACTTTTTCCACCAGAAGAACAAAAATTCGTTGCAAGCCATATTCCCGCTGCCCAATTTGAGTGCATTACGACCAGCTTAGCCCATGATGGCTTTTTAATAGAGTCGGAACAAATTACTAAAGCGGTGAGGCAATTTTTATTCAAGTAGCTTCAAAGCTGCGATTTATATTTAAAAAATGATATTGGCAAGCGGTGCAATTTTGTCAAACGTGAAACTTGTGATAAATTGGTACTTTTGCAGCTGAAAATCGCTAGCCTTCATGCCAAAATCACGAGAAAAAATCATTATCAATGCTTCCTGGATAGCCATCTTCGGAAATGCATTTTTGTCTATTATCAAAATTTTTGCCGGATTTTTATCAGGCAGTCTGGCGCTGATAGCTGACGGTATTGATTCTGCCGGCGATATTCTTGGCTCACTAATCACCTTATTCGCTGCTCGCATCATCGCCAAGCCGCCTAATTTGCACCATCCTTACGGTTACAATAAAGCCGATACCATCGCTTCAAAAATAGTAGCCTTTTTAATATTTTTTGCTGGAGCGCAATTGGCTATTTCCAGTTTTCAGCGGCTTTTGGAGGCAGATTATGGTGCCATCCCATCGCCAGCGGCTGCCATTGTAGTAATTATTTCAATTTTTGGTAAGCAATTGCTGGCTAAATACTTACAGAAAACTGGAAAAAAAATAAACAGCCCTATGTTGTTGGCCAATGCCAAAAACATGCAAAATGATGTTTTTGTTTCCATTGCTGTTTTGCTTGGATTGATTTTCACTCACATTTTCAACTTACCAATTCTAGATGTTGCGCTGGCGCTTTTAGTAAGTGTATATATTATGGTTGTCGCCGTAAAAATCATCATCAAATCGAGCAAAGAGCTGATGGATGGCGTAGATGATCCAGGGCTTTATGCCACGATTTTGGAAGCAGTAGGCAAAATTCCGGAAGCCAAAAATCCGCATCGTTTGCGCGTTCGCAAAATGGCACATTTTTATGTAATTGCTCTCGATGTTGAAATCGACGGAAAAAAAAGTCTTAAAGAAGCCCATCAAATTGCGCATGATGTTGAAGATGAAATCAAACGCAACATAAAAAATGTGTACGACATCCTTATTCACATCGAGCCTACAGGCGCC
>CAZOEV010000094.1:0-8066 GCA_964578915.1 uncultured Lentimicrobiaceae bacterium | reverse complement strand
TGTCCATAAAAAAGGATATAATCGCCTTGGTCAAAACTTCCGTCTTCTCCACCTCCTATAAATATGGCATTTTCAATTAAATCGTCGGCCCTACCCAAATGATTTCCTTCGGGCAGCATCCCATTGCCGTTGCCAAAGAGTGCAAAATAAGCAGGATCGAAGTTTTCAGGATTAAAGCCCATTTGCTGCAATTGAGAGTAATCTAGGAGATAGGAACCTGTTTCTGTTATCCCAATTTTAAACCAGCTTCCAGTAGCCAAAACAGAACTGCTATTCCAAGAGGGAATGTCATCAGCATTTTCCTGCCGTTTCTCTGTGATTGAATAGCTCAAAGTGTAGGCTTTGATGCGAATCAGCTTTCCATCAATCAGTTTCACAGGCAAGACCGTGGCATACGATTTTCCTTCGAGTAGCTGGATTTTACTTTGGTAATCATTTGTAATAAACTGCATATCTGCAAGTTCATTCTCAGTAGAAAAGGGAAGCGTGTCGGCTGCAATTACAATAATCTGAAGATTTTGAGCCAATTCATTAGCATTTAATGGCAGTTCTGACATTTGCCAAGGCAGACTAGCCGTTTCGTATAGCGTTATAGCGTCTTCAAAATAGAGCAATTTGGCATGGCCTCCAGCTTTAAGTTGGAATTCCTGGTTGGGCTGCCAGTTGATTTGAAGCGTGTCTGTAAGCGCAGTTTTCGATGCAAAAATGTTGGCTTGAAAACCAATTAGTAGCACAAAAACTAAGCATAAGTGTATGTATATCTTTAATTTCATTAGCGATAAAAGATCAATTTTGCATTTTTCTGAGCCTGTTGTCCTTTTTCATTGATAACATTCAGGCGGTAAAGATACAAACCTTTTGGGAGTTTTTGTCCGGTGTCGGATGTGCCGTTCCACCTGATTGGCTCGCTACGGAATGCAGTGCCTTTGATGTTACCGCTCATTTGTTTCACAAGCCTTCCGCTGAGGTCAAATATCTGTAAATCAACCGTCATTTCCATGCCAGCCTGATTGTGGTCGAACACAAAAAAGGTTTCGTCAATAAACGGATTCGGGTAATTATAGAGGTTTTCTAAAACCATTTCTGCACTATTTACCACCACAAAACTTATGGTGGCTTCGCTGGAATTGTTGAAAACGTCCCAAGCTTTTAGCGTTAAAGTGTGCGTTCCGGGATTTAAATTACTCAAAGGAAACATGATCATTCCTGCAGCGCTGCGGTCGATTTCTGCTTCATAGTAATCGTTTAAAATGGCCGACTTCAAGGTCGATCCGCTTACTTGTGCCGTAATATCGTGCCCAATTCCCGCTCCGGTAGTGTTGATGCCGTTTTCATCGGAGACAAAAGCCAGCAATGTTGGGCTTTCGTTGGTTGTGCCGCCATTCACGAAGGTGGTATCATTCATAAACAGCCTGATTTCTGGCCCATGATCGTCAATTACGGCATCATTATTAAAGCCACCAACCAGAATATTTTCGTAATAACCATTGGCATCGGTATCATAATTGGTGGCATAATAGCTGATACGTCCTTCACCATAATTATAGGCGATATCTTTGGGCAGCATAAAGCTGAAATCAAATTTCCCCTGTGTTACAGCCGCCTTTCCTCTGTATATTACCGAATTGCGCAGCTCGAAATTTGTTGGAGAGCCGTTTTCATCGCCCGCAGTAGTAATCGTGCTGGCTTTGTCGTATATGGTAACATACACCACGCCAGTGTAATTTGGGATAAGTTGTCCACTTTGATCTGTTACCTGACCCGCAATCTGCACTTGATCCAAGGCTCTCAAGGTGTCGGGGCGACTGCTTATCGCTTGCCCGTTGATGTGCGTGGTTTCTACATTAAGGGTAGGAAAAGCAAGCTGAAGTGCCGGATCGCCAAGTAATACAAATTTACGGTCGTTGGCGCCTCCATTAAGTTTCGATCTTCTGATAATATCGCCAAAGCGCGGATATTCTCCATTGATTTTCTGAAACATATTATCTCTATAGATCGCCCGGTTTAGTGCCAAGTTTGCCGAAGCATAAGTTGCTCTGGCAGTAGTGAACATGGCAATTGCACCACCGGATGGATTCAAGTAAACCATCTCGCCAGCTGAGGTACGGGTGTGGTCGTCGTAGCGACTAAATTCGCAGGTAGCAGTAATAAATACAGGCAGTTTGTCTTCGTTTCTCCAGCTTTGGATATCGGCAATTTCTAAAATGCGTTCTTCGGACCAGCCCACTTCGCCGCCATGCCCGGAATAATTCATGATCAGAGACCCTTTGTCCATTCGCCTATTGATAGCTTCGTTTACTGCCGGAGCTTTTTGTCCGCCCGGAGTCGGAACTTGTGGATAGGCATCCAGGTAAATCTTATCGAAATTGATGGCTTTTTGGGTTTGATCTAATAAATCATAGAGTTTTTCAGCGTCTTCTAAGTGCAGATTTTGGTCGGCATCGTCAGCAACAAAAGTGATGAAATTGCGCCATGGATTCATGGTAACTTCCTCCTTACGAAGATAGGAATCTACCTTGTCAACCATTTGTGCAGCTTGCGAAATGGAGCTTACAGGAAATCGGCCAATACCAATATCAAGCAAGTTATCACGGGGATTTGTGCTGGTGCCCTCATCGCCACCTTCGGTGATGTCGAGGTAGCCATAATAATCGTCGCTGGCAATAGAATTGACGAGATTTAAGGAGCTAACAGATTCTGTGGTTGGCACGAAATTTACGGTGGTGCCTGAACGGTTTTTATAGTCGAAACTGGCATCACCAAAAAGCAATAAATAGCGCAGCTCACGGCCTGGAGTGCTTTGACTGTAAAGCATTCTATTGAAATCGCGAATGGCAGTAACATCAACTGAGCCAGCTGAAAATTCGTTATATATTTTGTCGGGAGTGGTTATATAAACCACCATATTATTCTTATTGCGGTGAATATCGGCCAATCTATTAGCCTGATCAAGAAAATCGGGATGGCTTATAATAAGGTAGTCGATATCGCGCACGGCGTGCAGGTTTTGATTCTCTACCTGCTCCACAAATTCAGCCTGTAGAAAGCTGCTGCCGTCGAAAGTGATAAATTCTTTATGCTCACCAGCTCCGGCTTTATAGCTGTAGGTGCTGCCGCTGTTATTTCCGGCTACGCGGCTCACTTCTACAGGATTAGTTACGTCCCAAACCTGCAAATTGGCGTTGCTATTGGCTACACGGTATTCGACTACACTTAACGGATTGAGCACTTCAGGGTTTCTAAAGTGCATCTGGCTGCCGTTAAAACGCAATGATCGCCATGCGTTGATAGCGATATAATCGATCCAGCCACGGGCTGAATTTACACTGCGGTTAAACTTGAGTTGCACATCAATTTGATCGCCCGAAGCATCGAAATCAAAACTGGCTTGATTTTGTCGAGCATAATCATAACCCGTGGATGAAGTGGGCGCAATGGGTAAGCTGCGTTCCAAATTGCCATCAATAAAAAGCTGGAAACTTGCACTTCCTTGCAATATCCTTCCGGCCAGTTCAACGGCCAAATGCGCGGGTTTGCCTGCAATGATACCCGGAAAATTAAATCCGAAGTTTTTGGTTAGGCTTACGTCAAAAAGGTCGCCATACCAAGTGCGGCCAGTATTGGTGAGGTTGTAAATATCCTCTTCGTGTAGCAAATAATCAGGGAAATCTGTAATAATACGAGTTGGAGTTCCACTAGCTTGTTGCTGGGTCTGGATGCGTTTTCCAGGGCCACGATCTACATTAACAAAAACATGGCTGAAATCGTCGTAAGCATTATTTTGATGTGCGTATAAAGAGGTGCTTTCGTTGTATTCCCATAGCATTGCCCCTTGAGCATAAAACAAAACATAATCGTTATCATTAAAAACGCCGTCTTCTTCTCCAACAACAACAATTGGATTTTCAACTAAATCATCATGCCTGAAAGCTTGATTATCTTCAGGTAATAGTCCGCCACCATTGCCATAAATCCGAATGTTTCTGGGATTAAGCGTGCCTGTTGCAATACCCATCGACTGCAGATCAGCAGCACTGAGTCTGTATATTCCGCTTTCGGCAATACGTAATTTATACCAGTTACCACTTGCCAAAACAGATTCGCTGGCGAATGATTTTTCGCTTTTTAAAGTGTTTTCGCTTTCAGATTTATAGTTTATTGCTACTTTCAGGCTAGCAGAAATAAGTCGTTCAAAAGTTTCGTTTTGTTCACGGATTGGAGTAAGAGAAATCCGCAAAAATGGCGTGCCTCGTGACACAAGCACGGCATGTTGCACCTGATATTCATTGCTAACTTTTAGTCCTTGCAAGTGGATAAGTTGATTTGCCGGAATGTTTTCGGAAATTACTTCTTCTATAGAAATTTTTACTTCGACATTGGCATCGAAAATGGGTTGAGAAATAACAAAAGCGGGCAAATCAGGCAGCATATTTCCATAAGCAGCCTCTTCAAAATGCAGTCTGATCATGGGGTCATGTCCGGGCATCAATAAGGTGTCTGGTTGATTCCATTCCAGTTTTATTGGCAACTGATCGCTAAATTGTGCCCCAGCATTAGTTGGGTTGAAAAGCAATAAAAACAAGCTTAATAAGCTGTAAATAAAGTAATCGTAATGTTTGATCAGAAAGCTAGTGCTAATACTTTTCATCATGTTAAAACGATTTGGAATTGATTTTGTTTTTGAAAACCTCATGCTTTTTTGGTTAATTTGCTTGTTCTTGCCGTATTCTTTTGAATATACTGCGTCACCAAAACCTTAAATTAATACTATAGGTAACGCAAATGCGGTTCAAATATTGTTGGTGCACTTTTCTGACTTTGTATATAGGCTAATTCAGAAAAACATTGTAACATTGTGCCTCGAAATTCGCTATGAAAACTGATCGCCGTTTTTCTTTAGAGAAATTTTGGATTGTGCTTGTAATTGCTGCCGTTTTGCTTCAAATAGAGGTCAAGGCGCAGGATCCTGCATTTTCTCAATTTTATGCTAATCCACTCTTCCTCAATCCTGCTTATGCTGGAAATACGGAGTGCGGAAGGCTTAATTTCAATTACCGTAACCAATGGCCATCCCTGTCAAATGCTTACCTCACTTATAATGTCGCTTACGATCAAAGTTTGGCTGCAATTAATAGCGGTTACGGCCTGATGGTGATGAATGACCAACAAGGCGATGGTGCGTACAATCGTACTTCAATTAATGCGTATTATTCCTATAAGTTGCAAGTAGCCAGCAACATGGATTTGAGTTTTGGTATAAAAGCTGCTTATCTACAAGAAAAATTAGCCTGGGAAAAATTAATTTTTGCCGACCAGATTAATATTGGTACGGGAATCGTAAATCCTTCAACCCTAGAAACAACACCGGATAACAACCAAGTGAATACAGTAGATTTTGGTGCTGGCTTGCTTTTTGGCTACGAAAATTTCTTTTTTGCTGGAATTGCAGCCGATCACCTTACGCAACCGGCGATGAGTTTTTACGAAAATGAAAACTATACGCTTCCTATGAAGCTTACTTTTCATACTGGTTTGGTTGTCAATGCTTCACGAGGAGGTTTGGGCGCTCAGCGTCTTGATGATATTACGATAGAGCCTAATGTGATGTTTGTTCAGCAGGGCGATTTCAAACAATTGAATGCCGGAATGTACGTTAATATGTATCCTTTTGTATTGGGTGGCTGGTTTCGCCATGCCTTTGAAAACGTTGATGCTGTTATGGTTTTGGCCGGTATCAATTACCAAAATTTCAGGATTGGATACAGCTACGATTTCACGCTGTCAGAAATTGGAGGAAACAGTGGTGGCGCGCACGAAATTTCATTTGCATGGAATTTTTGTATAATAAAAAATTCAAAAAGGGTGATTAGGACAATAAAGTCACCCGGTTTTTAGTTAGTAACACGTTTATATAAGTAATAAATAAAGTTTCACATGTTCAGAACTGCAAAAATCAGTACAATTTTTACCTTAGCGGTTGTCGGATTATTTTTCGTTTCCTGTCAAAAGGAAGCCTCACGGACAACTGGCTGGAACTACAACGATCCCCAAATGGGTGGCTTCCAAGTTGCTGATACTAGGGAACAAATTACAGGCCCGGGTCTAATTGCCATCGAAGGCGGTACATTTATGATGGGAGCCACACAGGAAGATATTATGTATGACTGGAATAATATGCCGCGTCAGGTAACTGTTTCCAGCTTTTATATGGATCAAACAGAGGTAAGTAACCTCGATTACCTGGAGTATATTTATTGGTTAAACCGTGTTTACGGTCAGGATTTTCCGCTGGTCGTGCAACGCGCTTTGCCCGATACTTTAGTTTGGCGTAACCGCATGTCGTATAATGAACCCATGGTTGAGATTTATTTTCGCCATCCTTCTTATCACGATTATCCGGTGGTTGGTGTTAACTGGTTACAAGCCAATGACTATGCCAATTGGCGTACCGATAGGGTGAACGAAATGATGCTTATCAAAGCTGGCATAATCGAATTTGATCCTGACCAGCAAAGGGAAAATAACTTTAATACCGAAGCTTATCTCGCCGGTCAATATGCTGTTATTCCTACAGAAAATGGCATGGAAGATCTTGATCCCACCGGAACTGGCACGCGTAATGTACGATTTGAAGATGGTTTGCTTCTGCCAAAATATCGTCTTCCCACAGAAGCCGAATGGGAATATGCAGCCTTAGGTTTGGTAGGAAATACCATGCAGGAACGCGTTGTTGAAAGACGGCAGTATCCTTGGAATGGAAATAACTTGCGCACGGACGACAATAAGTTTTATGGCAGTTTTGTAGCCAATTTCAAACGTGGTCGTGGTGACTATATGGGTGTTGCCGGAAGCCTGAATGACGGCGCCGATTTGCCAGCACCAGTTGGTTCTTACTGGCCAAATGATTATGGTTTGTACAATATGGGTGGCAACGTATCTGAGTGGGTTTTAGATGTTTATCGTCCACTCACTTATGAAGATATGGCTGATTACAATCCTTTCCGTGGTAATATCTTTGAAAACAAAAAGCGTGATGCGGACGGTTTTCTGGCTGAAAAAGATTCCTTGGGTCGCATGGTTTATGTTGAAGTAACACCTGAAGAAGCTGCCAACAGAAAAAATTACCGCAGAGGTTACAATGTTAACTACGGTGACGGTGATTTTATGTCGTCAATTCAAGACAGCTGGAGCGAGCAACCAGAAGATCAAAAAGATATGACGGATCAGATGTATGAATATGGTGAAACTTCTTTGATTTCTGACAAAGCACGCGTTTATAAAGGTGGCTCTTGGGCTGATGGACCATATTACCTAAGTCCTGGAACGCGCAGATTCCTCAACGAAGACGAATCAGCTAGTTCTATTGGTTTCCGCTGTGCAATGAATAAAGTTGGAAGCTCGCTGGTGAACAGGTAATCTCACAAAAAAAACTTTTAAAAAAGCCTCAACATAATTACTGTTGAGGCTTTTTTTTGATTTAAACGGATTGGCAAGCAAGCGAGAAAGCCTATTTTTGTAAAAAATTCTTATCAATTGAATTTATGAATACAATAGAAACGCTGTATGCCGCTTTTTTGAAATCAAGAAGTGTGAGCATCGACAGCCGTAAAATAGAAAAAGGCAGCCTTTTTTTTGCGCTCAAAGGCGACAATACTGATGGTAATAAATTTGTCGTTAAGGCACTCGAATCGGGAGCAGCTTTTGCCGTGGCAGATGATCCTGAAATACCAGAACAGCAGGGTATTATCAAAGTAGAAAATAGCCTTGTTGCCTTGCAGGAATTGGCTAAAATGCACCGCAAAAACCTGAAAGCTAAAGTAATAGGGATTACAGAAAGAAGCCTTAGAGACAGATTAATAATGTCGTATAGGAAAATTTCTGGAATAGCTATTGGTGTAAAAACTAAAAATAAGAAAAAGATTTTTTCAGAAAAAATGTATGCCCTTCCAAGATAAGGAGTTATAGAAATGTCTTTAAAAAGAACAGAATACGTAGATGATCAATATCCGATTGCTGGAAATATGGATTGGTTAAGAAATTTTGCTGATAATCAAAAAAATAAAAAA
>CAZOEV010000093.1:0-8106 GCA_964578915.1 uncultured Lentimicrobiaceae bacterium | reverse complement strand
CAAATCGGCACCCCATTTTTCAATCGGATATTGGAATTTCTTTTTCTTATTGTGGTTCGAGTTTTTCAGGATGTCGATGGCTTCGGTATAAGTGAGGCGTTCAAAAGGACTTTCCAGCACAAATTTTAATTTGCTGATCAGCTCCATCGAGCGTTCGTCGGCTTTCTTATTTTTTTCTTCGTCTTCCTGTCTTTTGCTGAGGAAGGCTAAATCGTCGGCGCAATTATCCAAAGCATATTGAATCAGGTATTTAAGCATCTCTTCTGCCAAATCCATATTGTCGTGGATGTCGTTGAAAGCCACTTCGGGTTCAATCATCCAAAACTCGGCCAAGTGGCGCGAAGTGTTAGAGTTTTCGGCCCTGAAAGTAGGCCCGAAAGTATAAACTTTGGACAAGGCTAGCGCTGCCAATTCTGCCTCAAGCTGTCCGGAAACAGTAAGGTTGGAGGCTTTTCCAAAGAAATCTTTTTCAAAATCAATCGCGCCATCTTCTTTGTGCGGAATCTTATTCAAATCCAAAGTTGTAACCTTAAACATCTCGCCTGCACCTTCGGCATCCGATCCGGTGATGATGGGCGAGTGGATATTGAAAAAACCACGCTCGTTAAAAAACTGATGAACACCAAAAATCATGGCATGACGCAACCTTGCGATAGCGCTAAAAGTATTGGTACGAAAGCGCAGGTGAGCCTTTTCGCGCAAAAACTCCAGCGAATGTTTTTTGGGTTGTAGCGGATAATTATCGGGATTGGCTTCGCCCAACAACTCGATAGTGTTAACGGCCATCTCTAAATTTTGACCACTTCCCGCCGAGGAAACGAGTTTTCCGGTGGCAGAAACAGAGGATCCGGTATGCATCTGTGCGAGTTTTTCTTCCGGGATTTGTCCCAAATCTACTACCAATTGTAGGTTATGGATGGTAGAACCATCGTTGAGGGCAATAAAACTTACGTTTTTGCTGCCTCTTTTTGTCCTTACCCAACCCCTTACATTAATTTCATTTTCAAGGTCTTGCATCTGCAAGGCCGCTTTAATCTCTGTTCGTTTCACGGTATATATTTTGATAGCGTTAATCTGACTGCAAAAAAACGAAATAAAACGCAATTGGGCGACCTCTTTAACTACTTGTACCAATTTATTTTAAAAGCTGCGAAAGACTGTCTAACAAAAACTGTGTATAGCTGTTTATTTGACAAGATTCAATGGATATAAAAAAATCTGCACTTGGAGGGTTAATTGTAACTTTGCCGACTAAAATAAGCGGACAAAATAAAAATAATGAGTCCTGAAACTGAAATTAAGACGATCAAAAATTGGCTACCACAGTCTGCGGAACCTTTGGTAATATCTGGTCCGTGTAGTGCCGAATCGCGCGAGCAGTTGTTGCAAACCGCCCGATTGCTTGCCAAGCAGCCACAAGTAAAGGTGTTTCGCGCCGGAATTTGGAAACCACGCACAAGACCCAACGGCTTTGAAGGTGCTGGTGTTGAAGGCTTAAAGTGGATGCAGGAGGTGAAAGCTGAAACGGGTTTGCTGCTCACCACCGAAGTGGCTAATCCACAGCATATTGAACAGGCTTTGGCACATGGCATCGACATTTTATGGATTGGTGCCCGCACGGTTGTAAATCCTTTTTCTGTTCAAGAGTTGGCGGAGGCCATCAAAGGCGTTGATATTCCTATTTTTATAAAGAATCCGCTCACGCCCGACATCAAGCTATGGATTGGTGCGCTGGAGCGTTTTCACAAAGCCGGCATCGATAAGCTGGGCGCGATTCACCGCGGCTTTCATTATTTCAAGCAATCGCCTTACCGTAATGCGCCCATGTGGGAAATTCCGATTGAGCTGCGGCGGCTGATGCCTACTTTGCCAGTAATTACAGATATCAGCCATATCTCCGGCCGACGCGATCTGCTGCAAAGTATTGCCCAAAAAGCACTTGATCTGGAAACAAGCGGCTTGATGATCGAAAGCCATTTTGATCCTGATAACGCGCTTACGGATGCTGCCCAACAAATTTCGCCCGCTGCTTTGGAACAACTGCTGGCGCAACTGGTGGTGCGCGAAAGAACCGGCAGCATCGACTTTCAGCATAAGCTGGAGGAGCTACGCACCGAAATTGACAAATTGGATGGCGAACTAATTGAGCTATTGGCTAGGCGCATGGAAGTGGTGAAAGAAATTGGGGTTTATAAAAAGGAAAATAATATCACGATTTTGCAGCTCAAACGCTGGAAACATATTATGGAAGACCGCATTGCCATTGGCACAAATATGGGTCTCGATAAGCAGTTTTTGTTGTTGCTGCTTGAGTTGGTACACGAAAACAGCATTCAACAGCAGACCAAAATTTTTAACCAGAAAGACCTTGGTTGAAATTAATGTACTTTTGTCTGTCAGGAAAAAAACACCATGAACGAGAATTTAGATGCTTACGGCGAAGGCCTGTCAAATGTAGAAAAGGAGCTTGAAAAGGTATTGCGCCCAGATGCCTTCAGCAGCTTTGCCGGCCAGGAACAGGTAGTCGAAAACCTGCGGATCTTTGTGCAGGCAGCCTCTCAGCGTGCCGAAGCACTCGATCACGTGCTGCTGCATGGCCCTCCGGGGCTTGGAAAAACAACTTTGTCGCACATCATCGCCAACGAGCTGGGCGTAAATATCCGCATCACTTCCGGACCCGTGCTCGATAAGCCGGGCGATTTGGCCGGCTTGCTTACCAATCTGGAAGAAAATGACGTGCTTTTTATCGACGAAATACATCGCTTAAGTGCTGTGGTTGAAGAGTATCTGTATTCAGCCATGGAAGATTATCGCATCGATATTATGATAGAAACCGGGCCCAATGCCCGCAGCGTGCAGATTGCCATCAATCCGTTTACGCTTATTGGCGCAACTACCCGTTCGGGCTTGCTTACAGCACCTTTGCGTTCGCGCTTTGGAATCAATTTGCGCCTTTCCTATTATGATGCCCAAACCCTCACCGGAATTATTCAGCGCTCGGCTTCCATTATCCGCGTGCCTATCGCTGAAGAAGCTGCCATAGAAATTGCCCGCCGAAGCCGTGGCACCCCACGTATAGCAAACCTGCTGCTGCGCCGCGTCCGCGATTTTGCACAAATTAAAGGCAATGGTAAAATCGATATCGAAATTGCCCGCTTTGGCCTTGCCGCGCTTCATGTGGACGAGCATGGTTTGGACGAGATGGACAACCGGATTTTATCAACAATTATTGACAAGTTTAAGGGCGGTCCTGTTGGTCTAAACACCATTGCAACGGCAGTTGGCGAAGAAGGTGGCACCATCGAGGAAGTATATGAGCCTTTTTTGATAATGGAAGGTTATTTGATGCGTACGCCGCGTGGCCGCGAAGCCACCGAAAAAGCCTACAAACACTTAGGGCGCACAAAAACACCACAGCAGGGAAATCTTTTTAATGAGTAGTCAGTCAACTTTTTCTGCTTTCGAATTGAGTCGGTTAATCAAACAATATGCGCTGGAACTTGGCTTTGATGAAGTCGGTATTTCTATAGCGAAACGTCTTGATGAAGATGCTGAATGGGTAGAAAACTGGCTTGAAAAAGGGTTTCAGGGCGAGATGTCATACTTGGAACGCAACAAAGAAAAGCGTTACGATCCACACCTGTTAGTGGAAGGCACGCAGAGTATTGTGAGTGTGTTGTACAACTACTTTCCAGAGGAGCAACTTGCCACGAACGACAACTACAAAATTTCCAAATACGCTTACGGACAGGATTACCATACGGTGATTCGGGAAAAGCTTTACAAATTGTTGGCTTTTGTTGAGTCGCACACCGGAAAGCTGGAATTAGCAAGGGCTTTCACCGATTCGGCGCCCATTCTTGATCGTGCTTGGGCACAAAAAAGTAATTTGGGATTTATCGGAAAAAATACCTGTCTTATCCATCCGCGCAAGGGATCTTATTTTTTTATCGGACACCTGTTTTTACCGTTGCAATTAGAAGAGGAAACCGAAGAAATCACCGAATATTGCGGCAGTTGCAGACGTTGCATCGATGCCTGTCCCACGGGAGCCTTGGTAGCACCGCATCAGCTCGATGCCAACAAATGTATTTCGTATCTCACTATTGAGCATCGCGGAGAAATTCCAAAAGACATAAAACTAAATTTTAAGGATTGGATGTTTGGCTGCGATATTTGTCAGGATGTTTGTCCGTGGAATCGCTTTGCAAAACCGCATAAAGAGCCTCTTTTTAAACTTAGTGACTCACTGAAAAATATGCGTAAAACCGATTGGGAGCAGTTGGATAAAGCCAAATTTAACGAACTTTTTAAGGGTTCTGCTGTTAAAAGAACAAAGTATGACGGACTTAAACGTAATATTGACTTCTTAAAAAACGAATAATATGGCACTTACACCTACTAAATCTATCCCTCTGGGATTTTCGGCTCCTGACTTCAAACTTACTGATCAGATTTCAGGCAAAACCTTGACATATAATGATATAAAAGGCAAAAAGGGAACATTGGTGATGTTTATCTGCAACCACTGTCCGTATGTAAAACATATAATTCAGGAATTGGTTGCCATTGGCAAAGAATTTATGCCAAAAGGCATTGGCATGGTGGCTATTAACGCCAATGATGCGGTGAATTATCCGGAAGATTCTCCAGAAAAGATGAAAGTTTTTGCAGCCGAAAACGATTTCCTATTTCCTTATTTATACGATGAAATCCAGGAAGTGGCCAAAGCTTACGATGCCGCTTGCACACCTGATTTTGACCTTTTTGATGCCGAGAACCGCTGTGTTTATCGCGGACAGCTTGACAACAGCCGCCCGGGAAATGAAGTTCCGGTAAGCGGAAAAGATTTACGTGCCGCCTTAAACTTGGTTTTAGAAGGTAAAAAAGTACCCGAAAATCAAATTCCCTCCACGGGTTGCAATATCAAGTGGAAATAAAATCGTTTAGCCTTAAAAATTCACGAATTTTTCCTATCTCTGATAGCGTCAAAGAAACACTATTCTAAAAATTTATGAATAGTTCAGGTTAGAATTTATAGAATAGCGCAAGCTGCAAAACATCATTAAAAGCACCGAATTTTTTGCCGTAGCGTTTCACATTTCCTGAGGCTTCTAATGTGCGTATTGAATTGATAGAGTTGATGGTACGCAAACCCGCAGACCATTGATCTGAAATTAGATAGCGCACACCAAACAAGCTATTCAGCGTAATTTTTCGCCACACATCTTGCACGTTTTCTTGATAATCGACCTCTTCATAAGAATTGGTCAAAAAGGCGGCGGTTAATCCGGCCTCAAGCCTTAGCTTACCTAAGTCATATTGATAAATCAGCGGCAATTCTATATAATTGAGCCGCAGCAGATAAGGCAAATTTCCAGCCTCTTCGGCTTTGGCATTGGAGCGCGCACCTTTTTGAGTGAAATACAACTCCATTTGCAAGCCATAATTGCTATTCATCTGTGCGCGCACAAAAGCACCCACACTAAACCCCGCTTTGCTAAAACCAGAATAGTTGTCGCCCGCCACTTGGCTGCTATTTCCGCCGATTAATATTCCGCCTGAAAAGGGCTGAGAAAGAGCATTTCCGGTAGCAAAAAACCCTAATAGTGCTATCAATAAAAATGTAAAAAAAGCTTTCATCTGGATTGTATTTGTCGTGCTAATCACTTGCGAAAATACTAAAACTATTTTGGAGAAAAGCACTGCTAATATATTCGACTAACTTTTTTATACAGAAAAATAATACAAAAATGACCTGAAATTAACCTATTTATGTCCAAAAAATTATACTTTTAAGGCGAATTATTTGGTTAAAAAAAGGAAGCATGAATCCATCAAATTACAAAATTTTATTGGTTGATGATGAGGACGATGTACTTGAATTTTTGAGTTATAACCTGCGTAAAGAGGGCTTCAAGGTGATCACGGCCAGCAATGGCACTGATGCCGTGGTGAAAGCCATTGAAGAACTTCCGCACCTGATTATCTTGGATGTGATGATGCCGGAAATGGATGGCATAGCCACCTGCGAAAAAATTAAAGAGATTTCGGCACTCAAAAACAGTCTGATTATTTTCCTTACGGCCCGTGGCGAAGATTATTCTCAAATTGCCGGATTTGATGCCGGTGCCGATGATTATGTTACCAAACCGATAAAACCAAAGCTACTTATCAGCCGCGTTAAAGCTCTACTTCGCAGGGTTCAGGACAATGATAATGGAATTGCAACAGTGGCGATAAAGGATTTTATTATCGATTCAGAACGCTATCTGGTTATCAACAAAGGCGTTGAAATTGTGTTGCCGAAAAAAGAGTTTGAGCTATTGCGACTCTTTGCATCCCGACCTAATAAAGTGTTTACACGCGAAGAAATTTTCGCTAAAATTTGGGGCGATGATGTGATTGTTGGCGACCGCACCATCGACGTGCATGTGCGAAAAATCAGGGAGAAAATTGGCATAGAGAACATTCGGACGGTGAAAGGTGTAGGCTATAAATTTGAAGTATAAAAACGATGGCCCGTTATAACGAAACGCGTGTAATTGCTTTAAGACTAGCCCTGGGGCTGAGTGTTTTTGTGGCAATTTTAGGGTTAATTGGCTGGTATTTTACGCCGATATTGCAGTGGTGGCAGCTGCTTTTGGCTGTGAGCGCTTTTTTTGTTTTTAGTTATTTTCTGGTTCAAATCACCATTGATGCTTACGTTTATAGCAAAATCAAGTTGATTTATAAAACCATTGGTGTGATAAAAAACAAGCCCAGCAAAGGTGTTCCAAAGGCCAAAAGCCACGAATCGCTCGAAGGCGTAAATCAGGCTATGATTGCCTGGACTAAACGACAAAAAAATGAGATTGAAGCCTTGAAAAAACTGGCGGCTTATCGGCGAGAGTTTTTGGGGAATATTTCGCACGAGCTAAAAACACCCATTTTCAATATTCAAGGTTATGTGCTAACGCTGCTGGATGGTGGGCTTGAGGACGAAAATATCAACCGCAATTATTTGAAGCGTACCGAAAAAAGCATCAATAGAATGATTGCCATTGTTGAAGACTTGGAAGAGATTTCAAAGCTGGAAGCCGGTGAACTAAAGCTTAACCTAGAGCGTTTTAACCTGACTGAACTGATTCAGGATGTGATTGAGTTTTTGGAAATGAAGACCAAGCAATATCATGCGCATATTACTATTGAGCAGCAATCTGAAAAGCCTTCCTTTGTGATGGCCGACAAAAAACGTATCCGTCAGGTGCTGATAAATCTGATTGAAAATGCGGTAAAATATGGCGATAAAGACGAAAATAAAGTGCTGGTTCGGCTTTTCGATATGGACGAGACATTTCTGGTAGAAATTAAAGACAATGGCCCAGGAATCAGCAAAGAAAACCTGCCGCGTATCTTTGAGCGATTTTATCGGATTGACAACAGCCGCTCGCGCGAAAAAGGCGGAACAGGCCTCGGACTGGCTATCGTGAAACATATTGTAGAAGCCCACGAACAAAGCATTACAGCGCGCAGTAAACTGCGAGAAGGCACAACTTTTGCTTTTACGTTGGGGAAGAAGTGAGTGAAATTAGTGAAAATGCACTAATTCTCTGCGAATTTGATTGAAACGAAACCAACTTCAACCCTTATAACACCTAATCCTAATACCGAATCAGCTTCCCACCAATCAATTGCGTGGCCGTTTTTAGTTGGTAGAAATAAATTCCCGCCGGACATTGTTGGCCACTAGTTGTTGTGCCATTCCATTCTATTGTACTGCTCCCTTCCGGAATAAGTCCTTGTTGAAGAAACACTTGCTTTCCGCTTATATCAGAAATATGCAAACTGTATTCAGTCTGTTGCGGTGCGAATAGTTTAAATTTTGCTTTGTCAGTAAAAGGATTAGGATGCACCAAAAGTGATGTAGAAGCAAAATCTTCTGCCATGCCAACAGGCTCCAAAACCTCCAGTGCAATCACAAAAACAAAATTTCCTGCCAGCCCGGCATCCAATTCTAAATGCGCATAATGCATGCCGATTTCTAGATTCTCTGTGTCAATATTCAATACAAGTGCTGCACTTTCGCCTTCGGCCAAGACCAGTGTATCCGTTTCCAGGCTCAGC
>CAZOEV010000092.1:0-8171 GCA_964578915.1 uncultured Lentimicrobiaceae bacterium | reverse complement strand
AACGATATCAAGGAGGATTTTCCACGTGGAAAGCTCGGCGTACACGATTCGTATATGTTACCCTGGTTTGCCAGTGAACTGAATAAATTTCCTGAGCCATTTTTCAGCACGGTTTTCACGCTGAGTTCCCATTCGCCTTACGATTTTCCGATGGAGCATAGCATTAGTTGGCCAAAGCTGGAAAAAGATTTTGTCAATTCAGCAAACTACACAGATATGTCGCTGGGATTGTTTTTTGAATCAGCTCGTCAACAAAGTTGGTACGAAAACACGGTATTTCTGATTATGGCCGACCACAGCCACAACACCTATCGTAATCATCCTATTGCAAGTTTCGAATACCGCAAAATTCCTTTGCTGATAAGCGGTCCGGCGCTCAAAGACTCGTTACGCGGAAAACAATTTGACGCAATTAGTGGAAACACAGATATTCCGGCAACTTTGTTGGCACAATTAGGACTTTCGCAGCAGGATTTTTTCTGGAGCAAAAGCTTGTTCAACAAATGTTACAGGCCTTTCGCCTATTTTGAAACCAACGAAGGCTTGGGTTTTAAAACTGATGAGGGATATTTTGTCTGGGACAAAAAAGCAGATCGTTTTCTACAAAAAGCGCTTCCACCTGCGAAAGAAGACAGTATTATAAATCAAGGAAAAGCCTATCTGCAACTTTGGTTTGAGGAGTTTTTAAGTTATTAATGATAGCTGTTTTTCAAGTTTTTCGTTTACTTTGCACCAAAAGACACAATTATGCACTTTGCCTGCCTTGCTGATGCTGAAACCGGAATAATGAAGCTGCCCGAAGAGGAATCCAAGCATTGTGTGCGGGTGTTGCGCATGGAAGCCGGAACAGCTTTTAAAATCACAAACGGAAGCGGCAAAATTTTCGATGCTTTGATGCGCGAAGCCCATCCCAAAAAGGCAGTTGTTGAACTTTCTAATCCGCAGAAAGGCTATGATTACTGGCCTTTCAAACTTTGTATTGCTATTGCGCCAACAAAAAACAATGACAGGTTAGAATGGTTTTTAGAAAAAGCCACTGAAATTGGTATTGATGAGATTTTTCTTTTTCAATCTTTCCATTCTGAAAGAAGGCAGGTAAAACCGGATCGCTTGCAAAAAGTATTGGTGGCAGCACTGAAACAATCTATGAAAAGCCGCTTACCTAAACTACATGATTTACAAAACTTTAATGAGTTATTGAAACAGGATTTCCAAGGCAGAAAATTTATCGCCTGGATTGACGAAGGCGTGACGGATTTACTGGCAAATGCATACAAAAAAGGTGAAAACTGCCTGATTTTGATCGGCCCCGAAGGCGATTTTAGTCCAGAAGAAGTAAACCTGGCGCAAGCCAATGGCTTCGAAACCGTTAGCTTGGGACAGGCAAGACTGCGCACAGAAACAGCAGCACTGGCCGCCTGCCACAGCATTCAACTTATAAATCAAATAACATGAAAATACGTTCCGCTTTCGTTGTTTTATTTACGCTTTCGCTATTCGTTTTGCAAGCGCAGGATTTTCAAATTGCCTTGCTCAAATACCGAGGTGGCGGCGACTGGTACGCTAATCCCACCTCGCTCCCTAATTTAGTGAAATATGCCAACACCCAACTGAACACCACTATTTCGACGGAAATTGCTACCGTTGAGCCAGGAGATCCCGGCATCTTCAATTATCCGTTTGTGCATTTGACAGGGCACGGCAATATTATTTTTAATGGAGAAGAAGCTCAAAACTTGCGTAACTATCTTATTTCAGGAGGCTTTCTGCATATCGACGACAATTATGGTCTTGATCAGTTTATTAGGCCACAGATAAAAAAAGTTTTCCCCGAACTTGAATTTATTGCTCTGCCGGCCAGCCATCCTATTTTTCATCAGAAGTTTGATTTCCCGGGCGGCATCCCGAAAATTCATGAGCATGACAATGAACCGGCGCAGGCTTTTGGTTTATTTTTTGAAGGACGCTTGATTTGTCTGTACACCTACGAATCTGACCTAGGCGATGGTTGGGAAGATCAGCGTGTGCATAATGATTCAGAGGCTGCCCGACAAAAAGCGCTTAAGATGGGTGCGAATATTTTGCAGTATGTTTTTGCACCTTCCAATCCTGATTTATAGCGCAAAAATTGCTGAATCATTCCTAATTTTGTATTTTTTTAGGTCAAATTGATGGCTGTAAACCGAAAGCGTTGTACTTTCGAAACCTATTTCAATCACAAAGCCTAAATTATGAGTCAATTTACTACGCTTTTTCTTTCGATTTTTCTTCTTTTCGGAAGCCTAAACCTACAAGCTCAAAACACTTTAACAAGCCTTGCGCCCCTCTCAAAAGCTGATCAGCTAAAGCTGTCGCAGATTCCTGAATTTCAAATTTCTGAAAGCCAGCGAAACCGCGACTTGCCTTTTATGGTCGATAATTCACTGCTAAGTTATTTTCGCCCTTTGATTGCTCAAGTTGGATTAGAGTGCGGTCAAGCGTCAAGCATTGGCATCATGTTTACCTACGAATTGAATTTTAAACGCAACGCCAATGGCAGTCTTCCAGAAAATCAAATCCCAACTCATTTTACCTACAACTTCCTAAATAACGGCAGTGATGCAGGTGTAAATTTTTACGAAACTTTTGAAATCATCAGACAAGTCGGTTCGCCTTCCGTAGCTGATTACGGTGGCATGTCGGATGGTGGGCCGTCGCGCTGGATTAGCGGATACGACAACTATTACCGCGGAATGCACAACCGCATCAATCAGATATATTCTATCAAAACTAATACCGAAGAAGGCCTGAATACGCTCAAGCAATGGGTTTACGACCACGCTAATGGCAGCTCAGCAGGTGGACTTGCCAGTTTTTATGCTGAGTTTAGTTATCCGCCAACACAGTTGGTTGAAGGCACGCCCGAGGCTGGAAAACACGTGATTATTCAGTGGGGAAACTCTGCAAATCACGCCATGACAATCGTGGGATATAACGATTCCATCCGTTGGGACTACAACAACGACGGGCAATACACCAATGATATTGATATCAATGCAGATGGTATTGTCAATATGAGCGACTGGGAACTCGGTGGGTTTAAAATGGCCAATACTTATGGCTCTATCAGTGGCTGGGGCGATAATGGTTTTGCTTATATGATGTATAAAACTGTTGCCGACCGCTTTCAACAAGGCGGAATTTGGGACAATCGGGTAGTAATTGTTGATGCCAAGCAAAACCACGAACCCAAGCTGACAGCCAAAGTGCGCATGAGTTATGATTGCCGGGATAAAGTGAAAGTAAGTGTCGGTATGTCAACAGATATGCAAGCCACAGAGCCTGAATTCATGCTCAATTTTCCCATTTTCGACTTTCAGGGCGGCTGCAAGGCAATGCAAGGCAATAATGGCATAGAAGAAATTGAATTTGGCCTTGATTTAAATATGTTGCTGATGCATTTGGAACCTGACCAACAGGCGCGTTTTTTTCTTATTGTACACGAAAATGACCCGTTTGATCAAAGCAACGGAACAGTTCATGACTTTTCATTGTTAAATTATAGTGGCATTCCTTATGAAGTTGCGAGTTCGCAAACAGAAGTCCCAATCAGTAATGGCCAAACTTTATTAACAGTTGATGCTACCATCAATTTTGATAAAGTCAACATTGACGAAGCTAGCATACCGCCCTTACAGTTATATCAGTCCTACGAAACTCAATTAAATGCTAGCGGTGGTACAGCACCTTATTTTTGGTCTTTAATCAATGATTATGACACACAAATTTCTACTATTGATTTTCCGCAGCCAGAAGAGATGCAACTCACACCAACCAATAATAATGATGGATCTGTGGCAGTTACGCTACCTTTTCCATTAACTTTTTACGGAGAAACTTACAATAAAATTTATGTAAGCGCTGATGGTTTTATACGTTTTGAAGATGGCCTATCCCCTTGGCCTTATTATATTGATGGAAGAAGCTACCTGAAACAAAACAAACTGATTACTCCTTGTTTCTCCAAGCCATTTTATATTGACAACGCTGCTGATAATGGCATTTTTTACTCAGAAACTGAAGATTATGTCCATATTAGATGGCAATTGTCTGTAAGTGGACAATCCGGCATCAGCAATGTTAATACAGCTGCAAGGCTTTATAAAAATGGTGAAATTGAGTTTTTTTACGGCGAACACCTGGCAGCATCTTTTGTTAGGCGATATGGTGGTATTTCTGCAGGCGATGGAGAAAACTTTATTGATCTGAATCCCGTTGGATTATACAATCCGCCAGCCGACCAAAAAATAAATTTCACTCTTCAATCTGATTTAAAAGGTATTAGCCTTACAGAAGATGGATTGTTAACGGCACTAATTGAAGAATATATTGAAGAAGTGAACATCCCTATTCAGGTGCGTGACCAAAATAATATGCGCTCACGAATAATGCTAAGTAGTCCTCTGACGGGAGTTCGTATGGAGTTTGAAGCACAGTCAGGTGGCGATTCACAAATTGATTTTGGAGAAACATTCGCGCTGGATATACAGCTTGAAAACTTAAACAACTTCGATCTGTCTGCCGGTGAATTATTGCTCGAAACTAATGATCCATATTTTACTATCATAGCTAACTCTGCAGCAAGCCCCACTTTGGGTAGTTTTGACTTAGCTGAAATACTACAGCAGTTTGAAGTTAATGTAAGTACCGATGTTCCAAATGCTTACGAAGCAGATTTTACATTGCAGCTAACATCTGCCGAAGGGCAATGGATACGAAACATCAAGCTAATAGCATATAATGCTGATTTGCAACTTGTTTCATTACTTGTTGACGACAATGAGAACGGCATTCTCGACCCCGGAGAAAGCGCACAACTCGCGTTTAATTTGCGTAATAAAGGTGGTTCTGCTTTAACGAACCTGCAAGCATCATTAAGTTGCAATAATCCCGAACTTATAATTACCAATGCTACCACTAGCCAGGATATTTTAGTAGCTAATGGCGACTGGGAAGCCCTATTTAGTGTGGTGCTGGACGAAAACGCCATTCCGATGGATTTGCTTGAACTTGAACTTTTAGTATTGGCAGATAAAAATTTCACTTTTGAAACTACAGTGCCACTAATGACCTCTTTACTCGCTGAAAACTTTGAAACCCAAAATTTCCAGATGTTTGACTGGGTTATGGAAGGTCAGGAAGCGTGGACGATTACAGACGAGGTGGTTTACGAGGGCAATTATTCGGCCCAATCGGGACTAATTGGCGACAATTTTTCATCTGCACTAAACCTGAGTTTTGATGTGGCTTATGAAGATACATTAAGCTTTTACTATAAAATTTCTTCTGAAGCCAGTTACGATTTCCTTCGTTTTTTGGTAAATGGCGAAAACTACCTAAATATTGCTGGAGAGCAGGACTGGACTAAAGCCAGTTATTTAATTAGTGCTGGGCTGAAAAACTTTAGCTGGATTTACGAAAAAGATTATAGTGTTTCTAACGGATCAGATTGCGCCTGGCTCGATTATATAGTTTTTCCGGCTAGAGCTGTAACTACAGGAAATATGAGTACTTCAGCAAGTTTGCTGAAAATGCATTTGAACCCTAATCCAGCAAGCCATACTGTGAATATAAATATTGAATCGCCTAATAATGAAGACATGCTTTTGCAGGTTTTCAATCAGCATGGCCAGCAAGTTTATAGTCAGCAAATAGCAGCTTTTAGTGGTTCAAAAAATATTCAGCTGACCAATAAACTAAGCTCATCTGGAGTTTACACACTCCTTCTAACCACAAAAAACGAGACTATAATTAAACAACTGATAAAGTTGTAAATGCAAGGCGACTTTTTTATGAAACTTTGGAAACAGCTATTATTTGGTCTTCTATTTATTTTGATGATTCTACCTTCGATTCAGCGTGAGTTTAAGCTTGTCGAGGAAAAGCCACTTCAGGGTGCTTTTCGTCAAACTGCAGCGCCTGATTTCGACAGCCTGAGCTGGGAAAGCTGGAAGAGTGGCGAATTTCAGCAAGAATATTCTGACAGATTAGAAGCGCATATTGGGTTTCACAACAGCTTATTACGATTTTATCATCAACTGAATTTCAGCCTTTTTCACGAAGCAAAGGCTGAAGGTGTAATTGCTGGCAAAAATGGCGAGCTTTTTGAAGAAGATTACATAAAAGCTTGGATGGGTGAGTATTACATTGGCGAGAGTGTTTGGCAAAACAAAGCCGAAAAACTAAAAGCTATTCAAGATACGCTTAGGAAACTGGGAAAAAGCTTTTTTATCATTCTTGAGCCAGGCAAAGGAAGTCTTTATCCACAACGTTTCCCAAATAAATATAAGCCTAGTGATAAGAATGTTTCTAATTATGATGTGCTTACAAAGTATTTAAAACATTTTGAGGTGAATACTTTAGACCTGAACACCTGCTTTATCGACTGGAAAGACACTTCTACCTATCGGCTTTTCCCTCGCGGTGGCACACATTGGTCTTATTATGGTGCTGCATTGGCAGCAGATACCATGATCGATTATTTACAAAATTTACATGGCTTGGGAATTCCAGAAATGGAGATTTTGCAGCTAGAAAAACGCGAAAAAATTCGTCATCCAGATGATGATATTTGGCTGGCTATGAATATAATAGAAGAAGTTCCTGCTGATGATTTAATTTACCCTAAAATTGCTTTTGACGAAACTACCAATCCCAGCCATAAGGCCTTGTTCGTAGGTGACAGCTTCTATTTTAACTGGCAAAGCGAAAGCATTATGCACGATGCTTTTGCTGATTGTAATTTTTGGTACTACAATAAGCAAGTTTGGAATCGGGCGGGCGTTGAAGCCGGGACGGTAGATGAACTAAACTTTGCGGATGAAATAGCCGATGCTGATATCATCGCAATAATGATTACAGAGCGTTTTCATCAAAATTTTGCTTGGAACTTTGATGAGCAGCTTTTTGATTATTATTATGACGAAGCTCAAAATCCTATAAACTATTTTGCCAATCGTGTGCGGATAAATAACGAACACTTTTTACGCATATACGCTGATGCCAAGGCTATTAACATGCCACTCCCCGATCGCATTGACAAGGAAGCAGAATTTTTACTTTATGAAGATTACCAGCTTAGTCCAGAAAAATATCAGCAAGTTGAAACGGCCATGATACCTATTTTGATGATGAGCATCAGGCAAAGTCCGGAATGGCTGGCAAAGGTTAAAGAAAAAGCAGAAGCGCAAGCTATTCCACTCAATGAAATGATCGAAATGGACGCGGCCTGGATTTATGAAAACCAGAATAAGGAAAAGTAAAACGTGTCGAAAAACCTTTTACGAATAAACCCAAGCCATTAAGTTATCGTATTTGCTGTTGTCTTTTAAACCAGTTACGTTTGTTTTGTGTGGCATTTCAGAAAAACAGACTACACAGATTTTGCATAGATAAAAATGATGAAATGATTGTATATTTCCCTTTATTTTGGATTACGAGCATCCTATTTTATGTTCTATTTTTCATTCAGATAAATAGATTTGAGAAAGGACAAAATTTAATGATTGAGAGATACCCTGGTAATAAATTCCCAAAGATTAGAGAATTAAAAAAGATTATAAAAAGTTCTCCTGATAAAGCAATTACATCACAGATTAAAAGAGCACTAACATACTTGTACTTGAGTAGGATTTCTTTTGCTGCTCCAGTATTAGTTTACTTTATTTTAGCAATTATTACGTGATAACATCGCAAAACATGAAAAATATTAGTCTTAAAATAATTCTAATTTTATGTGTTGTGTCAACTGGATCAATTGTTTATAATAGGATTCAGAACACATATCAGATTGATTTTTTGGGACAAAGAATAGCCATGCTCGAAATGTAACGATAATCGATATTCAGAATTCAAACAAAGTTGATTCTGTTAAGATAAAAGCTATTGAGATAATAAATGGGATTGGACAAAAAAAGACTGATAATTCAAATCGAGCGATAAAAGAATCAATGATACTGATAGGAATGTTTTTTTTACATTTGTACTGATTAATATGTTGATTATTAGAGAACTAATAAAAGAAACGCCACATAATAATGAATATAGCAAATAGGCGGGATAGAAGTAAGTTCAACGTTTGTAGTCACCTTCAAATTTATCTCGGTTTGATAGGTATGAAGTCCGCTATCGCC
>CAZOEV010000091.1:0-8245 GCA_964578915.1 uncultured Lentimicrobiaceae bacterium | reverse complement strand
GATTAAACCCAAGAGAATAATCAGGCATAACCGTGAGCGCTTGTCCAATAGCCGGAAATATACCTGCAGAATTAAGATAACCGGCAAAGCGTAAATTGTCTGTACTAAAATCGTCGAGGCTGTCAATTTCAAAAGGTTCTACCACATAATAAAAATCAGATTTCGTTAACCTGCCTTCATTGATAAATGGCTTTTCAAAATATACATAAGATTCATTTCTGCTGTCGAAAATAGGATACTGTGGAAAATGGTTTCGGCCTGATTTATTATCACTTTGATCAATATATAGTGTGCCTGACATATCGGCGATAACATTTTTCACCCGAACATATTGCTTCCGAATACCTGGTGCTACTTTCTGATCAAATGCCGGCACAAAAAAGGACAGCGAATCAACCTGGGTAAGGTTAAGGCTAAACTCATCATACTTAAAGAAAGCCTCGCCAGCATAAAACTCGAAAAGACCAGCGCCAACAAAACCAGAAAAAGCGAAGTCTCTATTCTCAGAAAATACGATTTCGTTGTCGGCGGGCAAAATCCTAACCCGCTGTTCATCGCTTAAAATAACTTCATCAACACCTTTTAATGTCATCTCAAAAGACTTTAAATCCAAAATAAGGTTTGGTTCGTTGCCAATAGTTTGGGTGTTGATTCTGATCACATCGTAATCCGACTTATCAGCCCGAGCTTTAAGCGCATTAAAAAACCTTTCTTTTACAACAGCTGTTTGATTTTCGCTATCGTAAACAAGGTATCCTTTTGAAGCCATCCTAAGCAGTTGTGCGATAGCCTGTTCTGGTGGTTTTTTGATGAAACCAGCGTACCAATCGAGCTTAATTTCATTTTCGACACCAAATTCCTTCAGGTAATTTTCCATCACAAACATTGGATTTATATCGTCAATAAGTCGAAGACTATTGAAATCGCTGGCCGAGAAAAAATTTGCTGATTCCAGAAAACCTTCACTTTCGCTTCTCATGCCTTCAAGCTGCTTAAAATGAATCACATCCTTGTCGATATTCCAATACAAAGCTTCGAGATGAACATCCAACTCGTGGTAAGAATCAAAAAACGGACTATCAGCCACACCTTGCTCCGAGCGGTATAAAATCAAACGGCGCAACTTATCGTCGTAACGCATCTGCACCGAAGGGTGAAATAAAGAATCCTTGTCGAGAAAGACCTTCGCCGAAACGGAGCGCGAAAAGATTTTGTTGTCGGTAAGCACAAAATCCAGTGCTGTCAAACTCATCTGAGTTTCTGAATTTTTATGGAAGAAAAGTTTAGCTCTTTCCCGGCCTTCGCCAATACCTTTTAATGTGCTGCCTTCGATGGCAAGACCGCCATTAAAGTCAATCCCGCTAAAAATATTTTTAATGCTGTAATCCTTAAAGTAGGAAGTAAATCTGGGGTAAGAAGTCCGTTCGCTAGGCGGACTGCTATGCACTTTATCCTGAAAAACGCCCTGCATCGGGAAATCAAAATAATATTTGTGGTAAAAAGTTACCGAATCAGCTTGGTATTCAGGTTGCGACAAATCAATATGGTAGCTTTTGAGTGCTGCAAAAGTTTTATCCTTATCCAGATCGAAGCGCCACCAATCCACCTGACCACCTTTTCCGACCCATGTATTTTGTTCAAAGCTAAAACTACCTGATGTATTGATAATAAGCGAACTATCACGCCTGCTAGCACAAACCAGATCGGCCTTTTCAACCAAAATACGAAGCACCGTATCAGCCTGAAAGCTGTAATCTGGCTTGCGCAGATACCAGGAAGCAGAACCCTTTTGCGATAGCAAACCATCGCGGAAAAAGCTGTTGGAAAAATCCAAGTAAGAAGTAAACTCCCTTGTTGATTTATGCTGCAAGAGCTGCTCCATCAGGTTCAGCCAATTTAGCACACTTTGCTCGCTTTGCCGGGTATAGGCAAGTGCATTAATCGCAGTGAAAAAATCAAAGAAAAACGGGTAATTCCTTAAATTCGCTTGTCGCATTTGTTCGCTCAGCAATTTAATTTTATCTTTCTCTGCCTTTGAAAAGCGGCCAACTTCCCAACGGGGTTTGAGCTTTGCCATAAGCTCCTCCCCTTGCTTAAGCTGTTGTTTGCCAGGCGTATCGAGCAGATAACTTTCAACCTGATTAATAAACTCTTCTGAATCAGCAGAAAAATAAGTTTCCTCCTGTGCCGAACCAATCAACCAGGTTAATGCAAAAACACAGAAAAGTAAGCTTCTAAGGAAGCGCATGTTTGATCCTTCTAATTAAAAAATCTTTTTTAGGATTTGCTAAATTCTGCTGCAACCCAATTGTTTTTTACGCTGTGTGATTGATAGTGCAAAGCCAACTTTTCTGCTGATTTACGAATTTCGGGTAAATCCTCCACATAAAAGCCACTGAGCAAGAGTTTTGCGCCAGCTGGCATAGTTTCCGCATAAGCGCACATATCAGCCAGCAAAATATTGCGGTTGATATTAGCCAAAACCACATCAAACTTCTGCTTTCCAATGGCCGATGCATCACCTTTTAACACTTCGATGCCTTCACAGTTATTGAGCTTCACGTTTTCCAGTGCATTTTCGTAGGCCCAGCTATCATTATCAATTGCAACGATTTGATTTGCGCCCATTTTACAAGCCAGAACAGCCAAAACAGCCGTGCCACAGCCCATATCTAGCACCGACTTTTGCTCAAAATCAGCTTTTAACATCAGCGAAATCATTTGTGCGGTAGTTTCGTGGTGTGCTGTTCCGAAAGACATTTTCGGTTCAATAAGTAAGTCGTACTTTATTGTTGGGTTGGGTTGATGAAAAGGCGCCCGGATTCTACAACTGTTATCAATAACCACATCGTTATAAGACGATTCCCAGTTGGCATTCCAGTTTTCGTCGGGAATAAGTTTTGAGGACGGCTTTTGGATATTCTTAAGGCCTTCAAACGCCAATATTTCAGCCAGTTTGGCCTCACTAAAACTTTCTTCAGGACAATATGCCCTGAAGAAAGCTTCGTCTTCTAAAAAACTTTCAAAACCGATTTCCGCTAATTCTGCGGTCAGTATTTCCTGCAAATCGGTATCCTCAGTCAAGCTAAATAAAACTTCTATATATGCCATTTATTACTTGGCTGAAGCCTGTTTGCAAATAGAAATAAACTCATCAACTTTGAGCGAAGCGCCACCAATAAGGCCACCATCAATACCTTCCTGAGAAAATATGTCGGTTGCATTTTCCGAATTGCAGCTACCACCATACAAAATCATGGTTTCCTCAGCTATTTTTTCATCATAGCGCTCGGCAATCAATGTGCGAATGTATGCATGCATTTCTTTGGCCTGATCAGGTGTTGCTGTCATTCCGGTGCCAATAGCCCAAACTGGCTCATAAGCAATTATTATACGTGCAAACTCAGCAGTATCAAGGTGAAACAGCCCGTGGCGAACCTGCCTTCTTACTACTTCTTTGTCTTTGCCAGCTTCGCGCTCGGGCAAAGATTCGCCTACGCAGAAAATTGGAGTAAGCTGGTGAGCCAGCGCCTGATTAACTTTGGCGGTAAGCATTTTATCATCTTCGTTAAAATATTTTCTGCGCTCACTATGACCAATAATACAATGTGTTACGTCCATGGATTTAAGCATAGCAGCTGAAACTTCACCCGTATATGCACCCGCATCAAAGGGACTAAGATTCTGAGCACCAACTGTATAAAGCTTGTTTTCCATGTAATCTGTAGCCAACTCTAGATAAGGGAATGAAGGACAAATAATCACTTCGGCAGTGGGTTTTTCTTCATCAAGCGTATCCATTAAGTCATTGATCAAATCTTCAGCATCAGAAAATGAAAGGTTCATTTTCCAGTTGCCAGCAACAATTTTCCTTCGCATAATTTATTATTTTAGTAGTTAAGTAATTAAGCTAATCTAATACGGGGATCCAAAATTCCGTAAACAATATCGACAAAAATATTAATAATTATCAAGATAAATGCAATCAATAATACAGCACCCATAATTACGGGCAAATCATACTTTTCGAGCGCGTCAACAATAAGCATTCCAATGCCTTTCCAGTCGAAGACATACTCCACAAAAACTGCTCCTGCCATCAGTGATGCAAACCAACCTGAAACGGCTGTAACAACAGGGTTCAGCGCATTTCGTAAAGCATGAACGCCAATAACTTGCGTCATAGGAAGTCCTTTGGCTTTAGCCGTTCTAATGTAATCCATGCCCATAACTTCAAGCAAAGAAGTTCGGGTGAGTTCCGTAACAATTGCTAAAGGTCTTATTCCCAGCGTGATGGCTGGAAGAATTAAATTTTTTAAATCCAAAGAAGCGCCATTTCCGTAGTCATCAACAGTATATAAACTTCCAAACATCTCTAAGCCAGTATATTCTGAAAGAACAAAGCCAAAAATCCAAGCCATCAAAATAGCTGCAAAAAAAGAGGGAACCGACATTCCTAAACTGGTAATTATCAAAACCAAACGATTCATCCAGTTTTTATTGACAACGGCGGCGAAAAATCCCAAGCTTAATCCCACAATAAAAGCGAAGGCTACAGAAACACCTGCCAGCAATAAAGTTTTAGGAAAAGCCTCTGCAATCATGGCAGTTACAGCGCGTCGGGATTGATATGACATGCGCATCCAAGGCGTCTTGACTACCAAAACCAAATTATTGATTTTGAGTAATTTAAAAGAGTTTCTATATTTTACCTTGTCATAAAACCAAAAACTTTCCGGCTGCTGGCCGTTATGCGCGGAAATCGGTGAAAGATCGTTGAGATAAGCAGCATATTGTGTTATAACTGGCTGATCCAGGCCAAGTTCGCTGCGGATATTATCAACAGCCTGCTGATCAGCTCTTTGACCAAGCATCATGCGGGCCGGATCGCCTGGCAAAATCGTGAATAAGAAAAACACCAAACTAACAACGCCAAAAAGAACAGCGAGTCCGTAAAGCAATTTTCTTATAATGTATGCTCCCATAAAATCAGGGCTGAGTTGCGTTTAGCTTTTCTACTAATTGATCCAGTTCTTCGCCTTGTGGAAAATCGTTATGATGCCATTTTTTCATCACCTGTCCTTCATTCATCCAAACCAAACCAGGATTAGAGCGGACAATGGTTTTTAGCACGATACCATCAGCAAAATAAGTTTCGTGGAAGAAGTCATAATTTTTCTGCATGGCTTCAAGTTCTTCGGGTAGGGAGGCCGTAAGCCAAACCACACCTCCACCGTTTTCCGCCACGCGTTTTTCAATGTTTTCAATCTTCTCCATGGCTTCTGCTGGAATTTGGCTTAAGTCATAAGAAACAAAAACCAACAAATTAGGCGATTGAAGCACCACATTTGTCATTTCATTGCCAAAACTATCTTCGGCGAACAGGCCATGATCAGGTTGATCGCCAAGCAAAACTGTACGCTGATCGACAAACTCCCATTTTTCGAGCCAAAGGGCATCATCCCAGGGATAATTAGGCGACAAATACTCTTTGGTTTCGCCAGTTTCTTTGTTGCGGTAAGTTAAATAAATCAAACTTTCTTGTTCGCTCTCTGGATTCAATTGCTTGCCTTCTTTCCACGCCCTGAAATCAACCATCGGCAAATGGCTGTAATTATAGTAGGAAAAATAACCAAATCCCACGAAATAAACCATCACAAACAACCACTGCATCGACGGATATAATCGAATTTTAAAACGTTTTCGATTAAAAAATATCGCCAAAACAAATACCATCAAAACGATGTTTTTATAAAAAGTTTGCCAGTTGGTCAGTTTGATCGCATCGCCAAAGCAGCCGCAATCCGGTACCGGCTCATACAATGCGTCAAAATAGGTTACTCCAGTAAAAAACAGCATCATCACTAATAAAAACCAAGATGTAACGCGCATTTTCATGCCAGTTACCAAAGCCAGTCCAATGACAATCTCGGCCGTAGAAAGCAAAATTGACAAGACCAAAGCCAGGCTCATCACCCATTCTGTGCCGTAAGCTATAAAGTAATCCTCGATTCGGTATGCCGTCCCCAGTGGATCTACGCCTTTTACAAATCCCGAAAAAATAAATACGATGCCAACCAGGTGTCTGCTAAAATTTCTCAAAAACCAATTCATAAACTACTCCCCTATCTCACTTAATAAAATCAAGGCAAAAACTGCATAATTAATAATGTCGAAAAAATTTGCATCAAGACCTTCTGAAACTTGCGTATTCCCTTGGTTATCTTCTATTTGTTTTACGCGCAAAAGTTTCATCAGGATAATATCCGTGAGCGAACTCACGCGCATCCTTCGCCAGGCTTCGTCGTAATCGTGGTTTTTACGCTCCATTAGCTCGAAGGCTTCCTGAAGCACTGCTGCATGAAGTTTTGTCGCTTTATCAGGTTCAAGATCAGGCTTATCTACCACACCCAGCCGCAATTGGTTGATAGCCATAGCAGAATAATTTACGATTCCTATAAATTCCTGATCAATATCTTCGTCAACTTTACGCAAGTCTTTCATTTGCAACGTTCTGATGCGGTTTGCTTTGATATAAATTTGATCAGTTAGCGAAGAAGTGCGTAAAATACGCCATGCCGGACCGTAATCGCCCATTTTGGCCTCAAAAAGACGCTTGCAGCGCGTTATACTATCCTGATATTGCGTTGTTGTATCGGTCATTAGTGCTATTTGTTTCAACAAAAATGTAATTTTACGGCAAAATAAATCAGATGTCAAAAGAGATACCCGCCAGTAAAATCGTCGGTAAAATTAAGGATTTTTCGGCAGACCGTAAGTTGCGATTCGGCAATAAAATCCTTGACCTAAATCGGCCAGCAGTAATGGGTATTTTAAACCTAACGCCAGATTCATTTTTTGCTGGAAGTCGCATATATGATCAATCAACGCTGATTGAACTTGCTGGCAAGATGATATCAGAAGGTGCAAAAATTATAGATTTAGGAGCCGTCTCAACACGACCAGGCGCCGATTTTGTTTCTGAAAACGAAGAAATTGACCGACTTATCAAGCCGCTGGAAATAGTACAAAAACAATTTCCTGAAACTTGGTTTTCTGTTGATACCTACCGCACCGCTGTCGCAAAAATCGCGATCGAAAATGGCGCTTCTATCATCAATGATATTAGCGGAGGCACTTTCGATGCCGAAATGTTTCCACTTATTGGCAGCAAAAACATTCCTTACGTTTTGATGCATATTGCTGGCGAACAGAACACTATGCACCAAAAGCAAATCAAAGTGCAAGACGTAGTAAAAACGGTCCATCATTTTTTTCAAACTCAACTTGAAAAACTCACAGCGCTCAATGCCAATCAAATTATCCTCGATCCTGGATTTGGATTTAGCAAAACCTTGGCTGCTAATTACCGGCTTCTGGCCGAAATGCAGCACATCAATCCCGGCAATTATCCAATCTTGGCAGGCGTTTCACGCAAAAGAATGATTCAAAATGTATTACAAATAAAAGCCGAAGAAAGCCTGAATGGGACAACTGTTTTAAACACCTTGGCCCTACAAAATGGCGCTTCAATTTTGCGTGTTCACGATGTAAAAGAAGCTGTGGAATGTGTGCATCTTTGGTCATTTTTTAAGGAGGCCAGAGAATTGGAAAATCCATAAATCTTTACTGGCTAACAAATAATTCATTTTTGAAAAACTATTGCAATGCAAGCAGCAGACTGAATGGCGCATTTATTCTGTGAAAAAATAATGTACTTTTGTGCATAACTCCAAAAATCAAACAAAGGTTAAACGCAAACACTGATGACACCGCTGATTATTAATGCATTTATCGAGTTAAGATTTTTTGATGTCATTGACATTCTGCTAGTAGCCAGTTTGCTTTACGGCTTGTATTATCTGTTGCGCGGCACCGTAGCTATCAATATTTTCTTGGGAATTGTTGCCGTTTTCATGATATGGAAATTAGTTTCGGCCTTGCAGATGGAGTTACTGGGCGATATTTTAGGCGCCTTTATCAGCGTCGGTTTTATTGCCTTAATCATTATTTTTCAGCCGGAAATTAGGCAGTTTTTACTTGCGTTGGGCACAACTGGCTTTCTCAAACGTTTCAATTACCGCATACAGCTGCCTTTTTTCAGACAGTCTGAAGAAGAGAGAATAGAGCTTGATATTATTGCAAAAACATGTGTTGCGCTGGCTAAGAAAAAAACCGGTGCCCTAATTGTTATAACCCGACAAAACGCGCTTTTTCAGGCTTCGCATACCGGTGTGATGCTGGA
>CAZOEV010000090.1:0-8299 GCA_964578915.1 uncultured Lentimicrobiaceae bacterium | reverse complement strand
TGGATCTTATTTCACTGAAAGAAACTGTTTTACAATTACTGCGTGAAAACACTCCCGAAATTTTCATTTATCATTCAGTTACTCACACTTTAGATGTGCTGAACGCTGTCGAAAATTTGATGCCTCATTTTGATCTGGATATTGAAACAGCACAACTAATTCAGGCCGCTGCTATTTTACATGAAACAGGCATGACAACTTCTGCGGACACGCACGAAGCAGCTTCGGTAGCTATTGCTGAGGAGCTTTTGCCACAGTTTGGTTTCAAAAAGGAACAGATTGAACGCATTGGCGCGATGATTCTGGCCACGGCCATGCCACAAAACCCACAAACTATTGAAGCACAAATACTATGCGATGCAGATTTGGACTACCTCGGTCGCGATGATTATTTTATCATCTCGCAAAAGCTACGCCTCGAATGGATAAAAACGAAAAATTATTCTAGCAATCTTTTAGTTTGGCACCAATTTCAACAGCGATTTTTGAGTGAACACAGCTATTTTACCGCAGCCGCGCGTAGCCTACGTCAGCAAGGAAAAAAGCAAAATATCCAACTTATCGAGCAGTTAATCCGGCAAACGACAGCCAATAAAGGCAGCGAAAAATAATATTTAACAGTGAAGGCTTTAACTTGGTGCAAAAACTGCCTGAAAAAAACTTATTTTTGTAATTCATTATCCGAATAAAAAAACCGCATGATAAAACAGCTATTTCGTTTTAAAGATAAACACCCCTTTTTATTCATCATGCTTATTGGTCTGGTTTTGCGCGTTATTGCCGCATTTTTTTCCAGAGGATTTGGTATGCACGACGATCATTTTTTGGTTATCGAACCTGCCGCTTCCTGGATTGACGGCTTTGATGTGCAGAATTGGCTTCCTGGAAGCCCCGGAAACACGGGTCCCGAGGGTCATAGCTTTTTTTATGTAGGTTTCCATTACCTCTTTCTTGGTTTTCTTAAAATGCTGGGCATCACCAGTCCGCAATGGGTAATGTTATTCGTTAGAATGATTCACGTGATGCTTTCATTGCTAGTTATTTCTTTTGGTTACCGCATCGCCAGCTTAATTTCCGGAAAACAAACAGCTTACAAAGCTGCCCTGTTGCTAGCAGTTTTCTGGTTTATGCCATTTTTGAGTGTGCGCAACCTGGTGGAAATGGTCAGCATCCCGTTTTTGATGTACGGAACGCTAATAATCCTGCGTCAGGAACTCATTCGTAAAAGCGATGAGCCTGGTTACCATAAAACCTCTTTTTTAGTTGCCGGATTTTTTCTGGGAATGGCATTTTCTGTGCGTTATCAAACCTTGTTTTTTACTGGAGGAATCGGTCTGGCACTTTTGATTTTACGCAATTACAAAGGCATGTTTACCACGGCACTAGGATTCCTGATTTCTGTCGTAATTTTTCAAGGAATCATTGACTTCTTTGTTTGGAAGGTGCCTTTTGCTGAATTAATTGCTTACGTAGAATACAACCTGAGCCACGCTTACGAATACCACACCATGCCTTGGTATCAGTACATCACGGTATTGCTTGGCTTACTTATTCCGCCGGTGAGTGTGATGCTGCTATTTGGTTTTTTCCGAGATTGGAAGCGACATTTTCTGCTGTTTTTTCCGGTATTTTTATTCGTGCTAATGCACTCCATTTTCCCAAATAAGCAAGAACGTTTTATCCTTCCAATAGTGCCTTTGTTGTTGGTTTTGGGTCTGAGCGGATGGGATCATTATGTCGCTAATTCAACATTTTGGCAGAAGCGTCAACAATTACATAAAGGATTATGGACTTTCTTTTGGGTGATAAATATCACGCTATTGCTTTTGTTTACGCCCATGTACGGCAAAAAAGCCAGGGTAGAAAGTATGGTTTACTTGCAAAACTATCCTGAAACAACTTACTTTCTCACTGAAGACATCAACAGCAATGTGCTGCGGTTTCCACCCTTATTTTATGCCGGACATTGGCCAGAATATGACTATTTGCTAGAATCTGATTCGCCGAAAAAACTTGCCAATATCAAAGGCTGGGACAAAGTAGAAAACCAGCCGCAATTTGTGTTTTTCTTTCAGGATACAGACCTCCAAAATCGTGTAGATTCAATGAAGGAAATCTTACCTACATTGGAATTTGAAACCACCATTTATCCCGGAAATATGGACCGATTTATTCATTGGCTGAATCCGATAAATGCCAACGAAAAAATTCATATTTACCGCAATACAGCCCGCATACCCGAAAATTATAATGCCAATTAAGCAAAGCTTGAAGCCTCTTAAAATTTCTTGACTTCATGGATAAAGAACAAGCCCAACAAAAGATTGAATCACTTAGCAAGACAATTGAACAGCATAATTACAGCTATTATGTTCTAGCACAGCCAACTATAAGTGATTACAATTTTGATAAATTGCTGGAAGAGCTGATTGCACTTGAAAAGCAATTTCCAGCGCTTGTTTCACCTAATTCACCATCGCAGAGGGTTGGTGGCGATATCACCAAAAATTTTGAAACGGTAGCACATCAGTATCCGATGCTTTCGCTATCAAATTCTTACAGCAGATCCGAGATTACTGACTTTATAAATCGCACACAAAAGGATGTAAGCGAAGCACTTGAATTTGTGTGCGAGTTAAAATACGATGGTGTTGCCATCAGTTTAAATTATCAAAACGGAATTTTGAAAAGGGCTATAACTCGTGGTGATGGCACACAGGGCGACGACGTTACTGCCAACGTAAAAACTATCAAAAGCATTCCGTTGCGACTGAATGGTAATTTCCCAGAAAATTTCGAAATAAGAGGAGAGATTTATTATCCAAAAGATAATTTTCTTCACTTAAATCAAGCACGAGAAAAACAAGGTCTGCAACTTTTTGCCAATCCGCGAAATGCAGCTGCCGGAACACTCAAATTGCAGGACTCGGCAGAAGTAGCCAAAAGAAAACTCGACTGCTGGCTTTATTATATCATGTCGCCTGATGCTGACCGGCAATTAGCAACGCATTACGAAAGCCTTCAAAAGGCCAAAGGCTGGGGTTTTCGTATCCCAAATAATATTGCATTATGCAAAAATGAGAACGAAATATTCGAGTTTATCGATGATTGGGAACAAGCGCGTCACCAACTGCCTTTTGATATTGACGGTATCGTGATAAAAGTCAACAGCTTTGCTCAACAGCAGCAATTGGGTTTTACGGCCAAATCACCGCGCTGGGCCATCGCTTACAAATACAAAGCAGAAGAATCCGAGACAAGGCTTTTGTCGGTTGATTTTCAAGTTGGCCGCACGGGCGCGATAACTCCCGTAGCAAATTTAGAACCGGTGTTGCTCGCCGGAACCACTGTAAAACGCGCCAGTCTGCACAATGCCGACTTTATTGAACAACTTGGTTTGCACGAAAACGATCTCGTGATGATAGAAAAAGGTGGTGAAATTATTCCAAAAATTACTGCCGTAAATACTTCGCAGCGTGGCGAAAACAGCCAGCCCGTCAAGTTTATCACCCACTGCCCGGAATGCAGCACAACACTTGTCCGTGAACAGGATGAAGCAGCTTGGTATTGCCCGAATAGTGAAGGATGTCCGCCGCAAATAAAAGGTAAGATAGAGCATTTTATTAGCCGAAAGGCCATGAATATCGACAGCCTGGGTGAAGGAAAAATCGCACTGCTTTTTGATCAGGGTTTGATTGGAAATGCCGCTGATCTTTACGATCTAAGCTACGAGCAACTATTTGGTCTAGAGAAGTTTATAGAAACACCCGACGAAGACAATCCCGGAAATATCCTTACCCGCAAGGTGAGTTTTAGGGAAAAAACCAGCGAGAATATCCTAAAAAGTCTGCAACTTTCTAAATCTGTACCTTTTCACCGTGTGTTGTTTGCGCTAGGCATTCGTTACGTTGGTGAAACAGTAGCTAAAAAGTTAGCTGATGCTTTTCTTTCTATAGAAAAAATTGCAGAAGCTACTATTGAAGAGCTCGTTGAAGTGGATGAAATTGGTGAAAAGATTGCCGGTTCAGTGAAGCAATATTTCAAAGATGAAAAACACATACTGCTTGTGGAAAGGCTGAAAGCAGCAGGACTTCAATTTGAACAGGAACAAAAAGCCAGTTCAGAAAACGCAAAACTTGGCGGCAAAACTTTTGTAGTAAGCGGAGTTTTCAGCCGTTCGCGCGACGAAATAAAACAAATTATTGATGAGCATGGCGGTAAAAACACGGGGTCAATCAGCGCTAAAACAGATTTTTTGTTAGCTGGCGAAAATATGGGACCGGCAAAAAAAGAAAAAGCCGAAAAGCTGAATGTCAAAATTATTTCGGAAATGGAATTTCTGGAGATGATTTCAGAATAAGTTGTTTTACAAGAAGTTGCAAATAGCATTTACAAAGCCACATTCTGTAAAGCATAATATTTACCATCCGTATTCGTGATCAGTTCCTCATGCGTTCCCGACTCCACGATTTTGCCCTGATCGAGTACTAAAATCGTATCGGCTTCACGGATTGTGGACAATCTGTGGGCAATAATAATAGAAGTACGGCCTTTCATCAGCTCATTCAAGGCTTGCTGCACAAGGCTTTCCGACTCGGTATCGAGTGCGCTTGTTGCTTCATCAAGCACCAATATTTTCGGATCGCGTAAAATGGCACGGGCAATAGCAACCCGCTGTTTTTGTCCGCCAGAAAGTTGCACACCACGCTCACCAACCACTGTATCAAAGCCTTCAGGAAATGTATTGATAAAGCTCAACGCATTGGCTTTTTCGGCAGCAAGCCTGATTTCTTCGTCATTTGCACCGGGTTTTCCATAAGCGATATTTTCGGCTATTGATCCTCCAAACAACAAAACTTCCTGAGGGACAATGGCCATTTGTCTACGCAAACAGCTTAAATTCAATGCAGTGGCAGGATTTTCATCGAGTAACACCTTCCCGCTTTCGGGATCATAAAATCGAAATATCAATGATGTTATGGTTGTTTTTCCGGCTCCCGAAGAACCAACAAGTGCAATTTTCTGGCCTTTTTTTACTTCAAAACTTATCTTTTTCAACACCTCCAGGCCTGGCCGTGACGGATAAGAAAAACTCACCTCATCAAAACGCAGGTTGCCTTTCAGCAGTTTTTCATCGCCGCAGTCGGCAGCTACTTGTGCTTCCGTTTCTTCATCCAGCAGATCGAGCAGGCTATCGGTAGCGCCAATGGCTTTCTGCACTTGCGAATATAAATCCGCCATGCCCGAAATAGATGCGCCTATAAATAAGGTATATAAAATAAATTTGAACAAATCGCCGGAGCTAATCCCAGCGCCCTGGTTTACCAAATAAACGCCAAACCAAATGACGCCAACAATACTGGTAAACAAGCTAAAAACGATTAGTGAAATAAATAGCGCACGCCAACGCGCACCTTTTAGGCCAATATCAATCACTTTATTGGTGGCCTCGGCATAACGATTACTCTCGTAAGTTTCATTGCTAAAGGCTTTTACGTTAGAAATCCCTTGTAAAGTTTCTTCTACAATTACGTTGGAAGACGCCACTTGTGTTTGGGCTTCTTTGCTTAGCCGGCGCACGGCTTTCCCAAAAATTCGCGCACCGATGGCTACTATCGGCACAAATGCCAACATAAAGAATGTAAGTTTATAGGATATCAGCGTAAGCAGAAATATACCGCCAATAATCACGATCATCTGGCGAATAAATTGCGCCACAGTGAACGTGAAGGTTTCCTGAAGCACCGAAATATCAGACGAAATACGGCTATTGAGCTCCCCCACCCTTCGCGACGAAAAGAAACGCATCGGCAATCTAATCAAGTGGTTATAGGTAGTCTGTCGCAGATGAGCGAGCATAAACTGCGTAACGATAGCAAAAAGGTAAATTCTGTAATAGGACAACACAGCATTCACAGCAAAAATCCCCAATAAAATCAGTGCTAACTGATTGATGCGCTGTAAACTGGCTTCCGGATTGGCTGCGTCAAGCAGATCGCCCAGCAACATAGGAAAAGCCAATGTGCCGAGGCTGGATAAAGCTAAAGCCGCAAGTCCGCCAAAAAACGCCCACTTTTTGGGCCACATAAAACGCAACAGCGATAAAAGCCGTTTCAGGCCTTTCCAACTTAGTTTTGCCTTTGCACTTTCCGTTTCTTCCTTCATTCCATTTCTTTTTGCCATGCTGCTAAAACCCTGTTAAGTGCCAAAATGTTCAGCCATAGTCCGTCTATCGCTTTTTAAACGTCAAATTTTTCTTTTATCCTTAAAATTAGATAAATTGTTCAACTAAAAAACGTCCACATAATAACTTACAATAATCTTCTCAGCCGAATCTCCCTCACTAACAAACTGCTCAAAACAAGGCACATCCGTTGGTAAATTCTTATCACGCAAATACTGTTGCATTTCAGCATGTAATACCTCAATAGTATAATAATCACCATAATGAACTGCCTGAATCACCTTTCCGGCGGGGCGACTGTAGCTAATTATTTTGCCATATTCGCGGGCTTCATCATAAACCGGGAACGCCAGAACAGCCAAATATTTTCCAGAATCGGCGGGCTTTTCGTAAAAAACAAATTTACCTGCTGATTGCTCTAGATTCACCTTACGGAAATAATCTTCAAGCAAAACAGTGTTTCGTTTAATAAAATCAGAAAGCTCTTCCTGCACCACAGAATCGGCTATGGCCAAGCAGTTTAAGCTTTCAATTTCCTTCTCAGTAATTTCGGGAAGTGCGGCGGTTTCTTCAGCTATTTCTTTGAGTTTTTTTAGGCCTTTCTCTTGCATAGGATTCATCAGTCCATCCAAGAAAAAGCCAAAATATTTTCCAAAAGGATAGCTCAACTCACTCAGATTGAGTGTCCAAATGACTTCCACTCCGGCTTCATTTTCCTTAAACTCCCATTCATCGATGGCCAGTCCGTTATCGCTAAAATCAAGCTCACTTTGAATAAATCGGTAAGGCTCACTTTTGAGAATCAACATACTTCCATTGCCCATATTGGGGCTTTCCCATCGATGCGAAGCACCTGCTCCCTGCTGCGGCCCATCATAAAAAGAAGTCATTTCAGGATTATCGAGCTCAAAAGGACTCCAATATTTCCAATTTGCAGGCTTGTTGACCAATCGAAAAACAACTGCTGCCTTAGTATTTATTTGAATTGACTGACTGGTAGTTGCTTTTTCAGGCATTATTGTGGGCAAAACCATAGCTACAACAAGAAAAAACATTAACACCAGTCCAACAAATCTTAAAAGTCTCATGGGATAATCATTTAATTTTTACTCCAGAAAATAAGCGATACCAAACGAAAAAACGAGGGTTTTAACGGCTGCATTACTACGCGTTGGACTGCCATTTTTCTCAAATTCAAATTCCATATTGGAACCCACATATTCCACTTCAATAGTAACATTCCAATTATCGTAAGGATTGATGCGCATGCCGGCACTTGTATAAATGGCAAATTGCGAGTCTAAACTTGAGGTTTCTTCAATATTTTTACGCGTACCCGATATTTCATCAATCGTTATAACACCTTGCGGTTTATGCACAATATGCGAACCCACTAACATCTTCATGGTGAATGCAAAATAATCTGACACTGGAAGGTCAAAATAAAAACCCATCGCACCCACGATTGTTTTAAACGAATTCACATTTACAAAAGCGGTGTCGTAGTTGATATTTGAATTGATATAGGCGCCAGCCAAGCGTTCACTATCTATTTTAAAACTGCTGTAGGACAACAAGCCTCCAAATCCAACATTTTTGCCATAAAAATAAACTGCCTCAGCACCAAAATTTGAGCCACTTGAAACAAATCCAGCATATTCTAATGCGCCACTATTTTTTCCATACGAACCAAAGGGAAGCGATACGCCGCCGCGCAACTTAAACATAGCAGTTTTCTCTCCTTGCCCATACATGGTAGCAAAAAGAAAAATAAAGAAAGAAACAAGCAATAGCTTTTTCATATTTTTACCCGCTCTGTCGCTTACTTATACGTGCTTTTTGTTTAAAAGTTCTGAAAAGGAATAAATAATTTTCTCCACTGCCGATTCTACGATACTTCGCGGACAAGCCAGGTTAATTCGCATAAATCCTGATCCACCAGAGCCAAAGTCGATTCCGGCATTTAGTCCTAAACCAGCTTCCTGAATTACAAAGTTTTTCAGTGCTTTATCATCAAGCCCAAAAGCATTAAAATCTAGCCAAACCATATAAGTGGCTTCCGGCTTAAACACCTTTAATTGAGGTAGTTTTTCGGTCAGTTGATTGGTAAAATAG
>CAZOEV010000089.1:0-8319 GCA_964578915.1 uncultured Lentimicrobiaceae bacterium | reverse complement strand
TCCTGAAACACCAGTAAACCGATAAGCACAATAGCTGAATCGACATATATTAATAGCTGTCCCACAGGGAGATGCGTGTGCTTGCTAATGATCATCGCAACAATATCAGTGCCACCGGAAGTGGCTTTCGATTTGAAAATCATGCCAAGTCCTATTCCTAAAAAGACGCCTCCAAAAATGGCACTTAACAGCGGTTCGTCCGGTACAAGTGGCTCGCTGCCATACAAATACGTGAGCCCGTCAACGAAAAATGCCGTAAGCAAAAAGCCCACAACAGTTTTATAGCCAAAGCGGGGTCCGAGCACTTTTATGCCAATAATGGTGAGCGGAACATCCATAAACAAGGCAGTTAAACCCACCGGCGAGCCAATAAGATAATGAATCATAATGGCCACACCGTATACACCGCCAGGAACGATTTTGTAGGGTGTAATAAAGAGCACAAAGCCCGCAGCCAAAATAAATGCACCTATTGTAATGAGTGTGTAATTAATTATCCACCGTTTTGAAAAGATCTTATCCTTTTGAATAAAAGCCATGAAAATGATTTTAAAATGAGCCGCAAAAGTACAAGATTTTTCTGCTATTTATTAGCGTTTTAGTAGATGAAATTTCTTCTTGAAAAGTATTGAACGATAGGTGATAATGGTTATAAATCAAGTGCTTTGGTATGTTTTGTTGCAGATGAACTATTCAATTAGTTAGTTTTCAAACTGATTAAAGCCAAAATCTTGTACTTTTTACTCTAGAAAGTCTTTAAATGGATTTGAACAATATTTCACATTTTTTTTAGTTTTCGTTTCATGTATCATTTTTAATGCGTTGAACTAGTCATTTCGGAATAAAAAGCCAAGAGCATCTGCATTAATACGAGTTTGTTGAGTAGCCAATTGGCAGTAAAAGTTTCAATTTGTCAAAAAATGCAGCGTAGCTTAAAGAGTTTGATAGAAAATTAGTACTTTAGCCCGGTCAAAATAACAGTGATTAAACAATTAATGCAACTGAAAATCAAATACTTAGTCATTTTATCATTTTTATTTCTATCAATTGGAGTTTCCTATGGACAGCAAGCTCCAATTTTTACATATCACACCAATACCCATGCATTTACTAATCCGGGATTTGCCGGAATGGGCGAAGGAATTTGTTTGAATGGTATTGTAAGGCAGCAGTGGTCAGGATTTGAAGACGGCGAAGGAAATAATGTAGCCCCCGAAAATTTTCTGGTAACCGGTGATATGCCTATTAAAATGTTGAGAGGTGGCATTGGATTGGCTATTATTCAGGATAAAATTGGCTTTGAGAATAATATTGGCGTACAGCTCGGATACAGTTATCACGCCGATCTGGCTTCAGGAACATTGGGCATAGGCACCGCAATAAATCTGCTAAATCGTTCGGTCGATTTTTCAAAGTTTAAACCACACAGCGAAGGGGATCCAGTGCTTGCTAGCGGCGAACAATCAGATATGCTAATTGATGTAAATCTCGGCCTTTTTTGGCAGGTACAAGGCGTTTATTATGTTGGCTTGTCGGCTACAAGTTTGTTGGAAACCAAAGGTAAAGCTTTGGGCAGCAGTGCCGAAAGTAGTGCCAGCTTTATTGGAGATCGCACTTTTTATCTTGTTGCTGGCTATGAATACCCCATTCCGGGCAAGCCGGCCTACGAAATTCATCCTTCTATGAGCGTTATGACCAACAGTGTGAGCACGCAAATTAATCTTACTGCTAAGGTGCTATACAATAATAAGTTTTGGGGCGGCGTTAACTATAGGCTTCAAGAGTCAATTGGATTGATGGTTGGTGTACATATCAAGGATATTAGAATTGGTTATGCATACGATATCAACACTTTAGGCTTGTCTGTTGTGCCGGGATCGCACGAAATTAGTATAGGCTATTGTTTCAAAATATCTGGAGATAAAACTGCCAGAGAATATAGAAACACCCGATATTTATAAGCAGATAATAAAAAAAATTAAAGCGGCGTTAAGGTTATTTGTTAATTTTGGCCGCTTGTAACAAAGAGAAACAAATATTTTGAATAGGAAAGTAAACTACATTTTTAACTGTAGCAAACCGAAAATAATTCAGTCACGTAAGATGAAGAATCTATTATTATTCGCATTCGCAGCGCTATTTCTGGCAAGTTGTAGCAATTCTAATCAGGGAGAGCTTGTTGGAGCCCGCAAAAAATCAAAACCTTTTTACCAACCCGATCCTTACGGAATGGTATTTATCCCACAGGGTAGTTATACTATGGGTGTTGGTGGTGAAGATATAACCGACGGTTATGTTTATCAGCCCAAAGAAATCTCCGTTTCAGCCTTTTTTATGGATGAAACAGAAATTACCAACAATGAATACCGTGAGTTTGTCTATTGGGTGCGCGACTCCATTGCACGTACTTTGCTGGGTGAAGTTCGCCCTGATGAGTTTCTTATTATGGAAAATGATAAAACAGGTGAAATCTACGATCCTCCATACCTCAACTGGCAAGAGCCTATTGAGTGGAGCAGTGAAGATCAAGACGTAAGAGACGTGCTGGAAGAGATGTATCTGCCTGATTTCGAAAGATATTTCAGACGTAAAGAGATAGATACTCGCAAACTTTTTTATGAGTATTATTGGGTTGACCTTCAGGCTGCTGCCAAAAAACAGTTTCAGGAAGGTGCTGACTTTAGAAACGCTGGTTTGGCCAACAGGCCTGATGGTTTGAATAACCGTTCTATTTATGTGCGCAAAGAAATGATCAACGTATATCCCGACACCCTTGCATGGATTCACGACTATACCTATTCTTTTAATGATCCGCTTACCGAGAAATATTTTTGGCATCCTGCTTATGACCACTATCCTGTAGTAGGTGTAAACTGGAGTCAAGCAAAGGCTTTCTGTGTGTGGCGTACAGAGAAATTGAACAGCTACCTACGCGCTAAAAAAGGAGAAGTAGCCTTAGCTGAGTTCCGTTTGCCTACCGAAGCCGAATGGGAATGGGCAGCACGTGGTGGAAACCACCTGAATCCTTATCCATGGGGAGGCCCATACACCCGCAACGACAAAGGCTGTTTTTTGGCCAACTTTAAACCTTTGCGTGGAAACTATCTGGCTGACGGTGGTTTAAGAACGGTTATTGTTGGTCATTTCCCACCAAACGATTGGGGATTGTATGATATGGCCGGTAACGTAGCCGAATGGACAAACAGTGCTTTTGATCCTTCATCCTACAACTTCACCTGGGACATGAACCCCAACTACACCTACAATGCTAAAGAGAATGACCCACCTGTAATGAAACGTAAAGTAATTCGTGGTGGCTCTTGGAAAGACATTGCTCATTATCTGCAAGTAACAACCCGTGCTTATGAATACCAGGATACCGCAAAAAGTTATATCGGTTTCCGCACTATTCAGCCGTTCTTAGGTCGCAACAAAGGCGATAACCCAAGCAAGGCATCAAGGGTTTACAATTAGTAAAAAATAGAATCTATTCAGTATAATTTTCATTAACCTCAATTTAAATAAAATGGGATTTAGCAAATTCTTAAGAAGCAAAGGCTATAAAAACTTCATGGCGAAACTTTATGGTATCGGTGCAGCAATCGTTATTGTAGGCGCGCTGTTCAAAATTAATCACTATGATTATGCCAACGAAATGCTTATCGTCGGTTTGGGTACAGAAGCATTGATTTTCTTTTTCTCAGCCTTCGAGCCACCTCATGTGGAGCCCGACTGGAGTTTGGTTTATCCTCAGCTTGCAGGGATGTATCAAGAATCTGACGTAGAAAAGGAATTGTCCAGTAAACGTACCTCAACACAGGTGCTTGATGATATGTTTAAGGAGGCAAAAATAGAACCGGCGACCTTGGAGCGGCTCAGTAAAGGCTTTGAGAAGCTGAGTGAAAATGCTTCAAAGATGTCTGACATTTCTAATGCTGCCGTTGCTACTAATGAATATGTTGACAATATTAAAATAGCTACCAAATCTGCTTCTGAACTTTCAGGAAGTTATAAAAAAGCTTCTGAAGTGCTAAGCAAAGATGCTAACGCCAGCGTAGATTATATTACCAATATGAAGTCGGCCTCTGACAGTGCTGGCAAATTAAGTACTGCTTATGTGCAAGCTGCTGACATTATTAAGTCGGAGATGAGAACAACTGAGGAATTTGCGGGTACGGTAAAAGCTGCAACCACTTCGGCCAAGCAACTTGCCGATTCCTATGCCAAATCGGCCACCCTGATCCAGAAATCTGCTGAATCACTCGATTTTGGAATTGTTGATGGCGAAGGTTACAATAAACAGATGCAGCTAGTGGCTAAAAACCTTAGCGCGTTAAATGCCGTTTATGAGCTGCAGCTACAAGGATCGTCAAAAGCTGCTGAAACCAGTGATAAGCTGTATCAAACAATGGCACAATACCTGGAAAAAGTGAACCAATCCGCTGCTAACACAGCACAGTTCAATCAGCAGATGACGGAGCTATCAAGCCGCATCAGTGCCTTGAACAAGGTATATGGAAACATGCTTTCTGCAATGAATGTGAAAGCTTAATCAGCCTACGAACTGCGTAAATCAAATTTAATTAAGAAAACAAAAAATGGCTGGATATAAAGAAACACCGAGGCAGAAAATGATTGGTATGATGTACCTGGTTCTGACTGCTTTGCTGGCTCTCAATGTTTCAAAAGATATTCTCAATGCATTTATTGTGGTTAATGACAGCATGGAAAGCACCAACGAAAGTTTTGCTACCAAAATCAGCAGTCAATATGCCCGCTTTGAAAGTCAGTACAGCATTAACCCTGGAAAGGTTGAGGAATACTGGGTTGTGGCAAAAGATGTAAGAGAAAAATCTGACGAACTGATCAACTATATTGAGGATTTGAAAATTGATCTAGTAGCAGGCTCAGAAAGAGTGACACGGGAGGAAGCAATCAAAGAGTTTTTTGTGCTTGATACCGTGCCTGATCAGTTTAATCCAGGGCAGATGAAAGAGCAGTACATGCTCAGACTCAATGATGTGCCCACCAAGGATAAGTATGATGAACCTACAAATTATTTGATCGGACAAAACAAAAATGGTAAAGCGTACGAACTGTCAGATAAAATGACGGCCTTTCGGAACTATATCTTAGGAATTGTCGGCGATCAATATCAGAACCGCATCGGGCTTATTGCCACCGGAAGATATAAAGATGCCTCAGATACGCCGATGGATTGGCAGTACTATAATTTTTACCGCACTATTCTGGCAGCAGATATTACCATTTTGAACAAAATTATTGCTGAGGTGCAAACTGCTGAATTCGATGCTGTTAACTTCTTGTATGCCAATATCAGTGAAAAGGATTTCAAATTTGATAAAGTAGAAGCAAGAGTTATTCCTAAAACAACCTATATCATTCAGGGACAAAACTACGAAGCCGAAGTGCTTGTGGCTGCTTACGATTCAAAAACGAAATCGCAAGTTAAAGTGCTTCGTGGAGCAGATAAAATTACCGCTGCCAATATTGGCAATGCGCAGGTTTTTAATAGCGTAAACGGTACGGTAAAACTTGATTTCCCTGGAACATCTGTTGGCCCGCAGCGCTATGCAGGTGTTATCGAAATGCTCGATCCTGCCACGCAGGAATTGTCACAATACGAATTTAAAGGAGAATACATTGTAGCACCACCAGCGCTTACAGTTTCTCCTTTGAAAATGAATGTGTTGTATGCAGAACTTCAAAATCCAATCAGCATTTCCTCACCGGGAATTGCTACGGAATATTTGACGCCAAAAATCACAAAAGGTAAACTTACCAAGAAAAGTGATGGCACTTGGGAAGCTGAAGTTCCGATTACAGAAAAATTAACCACTATTTCAGCAACAGCTAATATTGATGGCAAAACCATTAATCTTGGAAGCTATGATTTCAGGATTAAGCGCGTGCCTAAACCAATTGCAACTATTGCTGGAATGACCGAAGGAAAAATTGACCGTGACGCACTTGTTGCTGCCGGAGCGATTATTCCTGATTTGGAAGACTTTGATTTTGAAAATTATTATTACGAGATTGTTTCTTACGAACTCGAAAGTATTGTTGGCGGCGATTTACAGTCAACAGGAACCATTAGAAGTAACCGCTTTAATGATGCCGTGAAGAATACCATCAGAGGCGCGCGCCGCGGGCAGAAACTGTTCTTTATGAATATTCAGGCAAAAAGTCCCGCAGGAAGAGCGGTAACGCTTAACCCCATTAACTTAGAAATACAATAAATATACGGAGGCATTATGAAAACCCGTTTTATCAGTTTACTTCTCATCTTATTTGGATTTATGGCCATTCCTAGCGGAATGCAGGCGCAAATCCTTGACGAAAGACCCATTGACGGCCTTTTTGCTGATGATGGCACTGTGGATGTAGATCCTGTTCCCTTTCCACATATCCGTCAGGCGGATGTGATGTGGAAAAAACGCGTATGGCGCGAGATAGATTTTCGCCAAAAAATGAACCACGCATTTTATTATCCCACAGTTCCGCACAACGATTGGAAAAATTTTATTACCGTGGTGCTTGATGGCTTGCGCGAAAATAAATTTACTGCTTACGATGTGCGTAATAATGTTACGGATGAGTTTTTAAGTCCGCTCACTTACAATCAAATTATCCAACGCGAAACCGATAGCGTTGTGCGCACCCTAAAGCGTAGCTATCCTCCTTATGATGAATATGATACTGTTATCGTATCACAATTTGATGAAACACGGGTGATGCGTTTACGTGTAAAAGAAGATTGGTATTTCGACAAACAACGCTCGCAACTTATGGTGCGCATCATTGCTTTGTGTCCAGTGCTTATGGTTGAGCGCGAAGGTCAGGAAATCACCAAGCCTTTATTCTGGTTCAGCTACCAACAGGCGCGTGATGTGCTAGCTAAGTCCGAAGTTTTCAACCGCAATAACTCAGCCGAGAGGCGCACTTATGACGAGGTATTCTGGAAACGTATGTTCGATAGCTATGTTTATAAAGAAGAAAACGTTTATGACCGTAATATCGGAGCCTACGCTGCCGGAATCGATGCCTTGCTTGAATCCGAAAGGGTGAAAAAAGAAATCATGAGCTTCGAAGAGCAGCTTTGGGAATATTAAAAAGCACTTCAAGATTTTGCGAGACCCATTCTTTAAAAAGAGTGGGTTTTGTTTTTTTAACCAGAAAATTTGTGTTGAAACCTTGTGTTATGACTATTTTTGCAATGCAACAAACCAAAAAACTAATTTAAAAATATTATTCTATGAATTCAACTGATAAGAAAGCGCAAACAACCCACGATCTGCACCCGGTATTGATGAACCGCTGGAGTCCGAGAGCCTTTGATGAAAAAGCTGTTGAAAAACAGAAAATTGACCGGATGTTTGAAGCTGCTTGTTGGTCACCATCAGCAAGTAATGAACAGCCTTGGCGTTTTATCGTTGGCTTTAAAGGCGACGAAACCTACCAAAAGATATTTGAAACTTTTGTTGAGTTCAATCAGCTTTGGGCTATTACTGCGCCGGTTTTAGTTCTTGCCATTGGCTACACCAAAAGCTTAAAAAACCCTGGACAGCCTAATCCAACCTATACTTATGATGTAGGCCAGGCGGTAGCACACTTGACTTTTCAGGCCCATGCTGATGGACTCTATACGCACCAGATGGCAGGTTTTGATGCCGCCAAAGCTGAACAAGTGTTTGAAGTGCCAGCTGATTACAAAGTCCTGACTGCCTTTTCTGTCGGCTATATTGGCGACCCAGAAGTGCTCCACCCCAACCTGAAGGCGATGGAATATGACAAACGTGTGCGTCGTCCAGCCTCCGAAACTGTATTTAGTGGTAGTTTTGGTAAGTCCTATTTGTAAGCGGGAAGTGATGTTTTTACTGTCAGATGTTGCTCGATAGATTATTAAATATTTTTCATTATGAATCTGTTTTTGGCTCTTGAAAAATCTACAAAAACTACCCTAGTTTTTGTTATAGCACTGATATTTCTGGTTTCGTGCAACCCTCCCTCTAGGCAAACAGAAAAAACTAATGCCCAACAGCAAAAAAAAGAAGTTGCTGTAAATGTGCCAGTTTTCAAGGCTGATTCCGCTTACGCTTTTGTGGCCAAGCAACTGAGTTTTGGGCCGCGCGTTCCAGGTTCTGAAGCACATCTCGCCTGCGCAGATTGGCTTAGCGATAAACTAACAGCCTATGCAGATACACTTTATCAGCAGCGTTTTCGCACGCGGGTTTATGATCGTCGCAATTTTGATGGTGTTAATATGATTCATTCTTTGGGTTTCTTTTTTGAATGTTT
>CAZOEV010000088.1:0-8320 GCA_964578915.1 uncultured Lentimicrobiaceae bacterium | reverse complement strand
GGACGATGAACGTATGCCCAAAGAAATCGCTGAAAAAGCACAGATGCGCAAGGTTCGCTTCCGCACTTTGGGTTGCTATCCGCTTACTGGTGCTATAGATTCAGAGGCTGACACGATTGAAAAAATTGTGGAAGAAATGATGACCGTCACCAAATCGGAACGCACTACACGTGTAATCGATTTTGATCAGGAAGGAAGTATGGAGCAAAAGAAAAGAGAAGGCTATTTCTAAGCTATTTTGCATCAAATAAATCATAAGAAGTTCCATATAATCCAAAAATCTCAAGTGCAGAAATTGGTAAAATAAGCGGATAACATGAAAACGAATCTCGACATAAAAGAATTTTTAGATCAGGACCAACAAAAAGACTTGTTGCGACTACTCACAGCAGGATCTGTTGACGACGGCAAAAGTACCCTGATTGGCCGCCTGCTTTTTGACAGCAAAAAGATTTACGAAGACCAGCTTTCGGCGCTCGAACGCGACAGCAAACGTATCGGCCATGCCGGCGATAAAATTGATTACGCCCTTTTGCTCGACGGCCTTAAAGCCGAACGCGAACAAGGCATAACCATTGATGTGGCTTACCGCTATTTTAGTACCGCCAACCGCAAATTTATCATTGCCGACACGCCTGGACACGAGCAATATACCCGAAATATGGTTACGGGTGCTAGCACCGCAAATCTAGCTATCATTTTGATTGATGCTCGCAAAGGCGTTATCACCCAAACAAAACGTCATACTTTTTTGGTTTCACTGCTTGGCATAAAGCATATTGTGCTGGCTGTGAACAAAATGGACTTGATGGAATATAGCGAAGAAGTTTTCAACTCCATTGTGGCCGACTACAAAAAGTTCACCACTTCCTTATCCATTCCCGATATGGAATTTATTCCGCTTTCAGCGCTCAATGGCGACAATGTGGTGGAAATAACGGACACTATGCCTTGGTACAAAGGCAAAAGTTTGCTCAATTACCTAGAATCAGTTCATGTGGTTTCTGACCGCAACTTTGACGATTTCAGGTTGCCAGTGCAGTATGTACTTCGCCCAACGCTGGATTTTAGAGGTTTCTCTGGAAAAATTGCTTCCGGCGTAATTCGCAAAGGTGATCAAGTGATGAGTTTGCCCGCCAGAAAAACGGCTACCGTTACCCGTATCATTGGTGTAGAAGGCGATACCGATTATGCTTTCCCACCCCAATCTGTCACGCTTACACTTTCTGATGAAATAGATGTTTCGCGCGGCGAAATGCTGGTGCATCCAGATAATTTGCCCCGCACCGAACGCCAGTTTGAAGCCATGTTGGTTTGGATGGATGAAGAAAAAATGGATCCCTTCGGACAGTTTTTTCTCAAACAAACAACGCATACCACGCGCGCACGCTTCGATCAGATAAAATACCGCATTGATGTAAATACGCTTGAGCAGCACAAAACAGATGCCCTGGAACTGAACGAAATTGGCCGCGTTATCATCACCAGCAACAAACCCTTGTTTTTTGATCCTTATCACCAAAACCGCGAAACCGGCTCTTTTGTGCTAATCGATCCCATAACTAACAACACTTGTGCGGTCGGGATGATTATTGATAAGTTGCGACCTTCTGATTTGCACTCACGTATTTTAGATCCTGAAACAAAACGCTTGGTAGAAGGTGGCAAAAGCCTTATCAACACCGAAGAACTTGAGCGACGCTATCGCCAAAAAGGAAGCACCACTTGGATTATGGGCTTGCATGGCAGCGGAAAAAATATGCTGGCCTATGCACTCGAAAGGCAGCTTTTCGATAAAGGAGCCACTGCTGTTTTACTTGATGGAAGCACCACACGCTCGGGTTTATCGCGCGAGCTAGATTATTCACCAGCCGACCGTGCCGAGCATTATCGGCGCGTGGCACACGTTTGTCGCATCCTTAATGACCAAGGTGTGATGGTGATTTGTTCCTTTATTTCGCCCGATGAAGCCATACGTCAGCAAGTGATGGAAATTATCGGTAAAGAAAGGTTTAAGCTTGTTTATATGGATGCTACGCTTGAGTTTTGTCAGAAAAACAAACCTGAGCTTTATGAAAAAGCTAAAAGGGATGAAATTCTAAACCTGCCAGGGGTTGATGATCATTTTGATGCTCCGGCCAAAGCCGATTTGGTTTTAAATCCAGAAAAGGCGTCAGAAAATTTAGAGCAACTTATAGCATTTTTAGGCCAAGAAGGGATTTTTCCTTTGAAAGCTTAAATAAAAATTCATCCAGTAATTTGGTTTATTTTTGTAGTTACGAACAATTTAAAATTTGAAAATATGTCAGCAAATAAAGGTCCGATAAGCAATTTTATCACACACAATTACCGTCATTTTAATGCCGCTGCCTTAGTGGATGCCGCTAAAGGCTACGAAACCCATATTGATGCCGGTGGCAAAATGATGGTCACGCTGGCTGGTGCCATGAGTACGGCAGAGTTGGGCGTGAGTTTAGCCGAAATGATTCGTCAGGACAAGGTTCATATTATTTCTTGCACAGGCGCTAACTTAGAAGAAGATTTGATGAATCTGGTGGCGCACAGCCATTACAAACGCGTTCCAAATTACCGCGATTTGAGTCCACAAGATGAGTGGGATTTGCTAGAAAATCACTACAATCGTGTAACCGATACTTGCATTCCCGAAGAAGAAGCTTTCAGACGTTTGCAGCAACATATTTTAGAAATCTGGAAAGATGCCGAAAGCAAAGGTGAGCGGTATTTCCCGCATGAATATATGTATAAAATGCTGCTTTCGGGCGTGTTGGAACAATATTACGAAATTGATCCTAAAGATTCCTGGATGCTGGCTGCTGCCGAAAAAAACCTACCCATTGTTGTTCCGGGCTGGGAAGATTCCACCATGGGAAATATTTTCGCTTCCTATTGTATCAAAGCTGAGCTGACCTCGACAACTGTGAAAAGTGGTATTGATTATATGATTTGGCTTGCGGACTGGTATCGCCATAATTCGGGCGGAAAAGGCATTGGATTTTTCCAAATTGGTGGCGGAATTGCTGGTGATTTTCCAATTTGTGTTGTGCCTATGATGTATCAGGATTTGGAATGGACTGACGTGCCATTTTGGGCATATTTCTGCCAGATTTCTGATTCTACTACCAGCTATGGCAGCTATTCTGGTGCTGTTCCCAATGAAAAAATCACTTGGGGAAAACTCGATGTAAACACGCCTAAATTTATTGTTGAATCGGATGCAACTATTGTGGCACCGCTTATATTCGCTTATATTCTGGGAATGTAATTAAGTTTTAGGCAAGAAAACACTAAATACGGTTCTGTCTTTTTCGTTGGATACGAAAGAAACTTCGCCGTTGAGGTATTGCTCAGTAAACATTTTTATGCTGTAAGTTCCCGTTCCACGCGCTTCGTCTTTGGTAGAAAAAGAACGCTGAAAAATCTGTAGCTGAATATCTTTGGTTATTAGCGTTTCGTTTTTTACCCAAATTTCGATTTGTTTATCGCAATCATTTTTTACGCCAATGGTAATTTCCATGCCTTTCAGCGAAGCTTCCACAGCATTTTTAAGCAGGTTAAGCAGCACGCGTTTCAGTAACACAGGATCAGTTTGTAACACTATATCGGGATTGATATCCAAAACTTTAAGCAGTTTATTTTCGCTAACATCATGGTGTTTAATCTGCTGAATCACCTCTTCAATTAACTTTGATAGTTGTACTTCTTCCATATTTGCTTTCAGTTCGCCCCGTTCAGCGGCTAGCAACTCGCGCTGCGACATAATTTCTTCGATAAGTGTTTCGCTAAGACGGGAAGCAATTTTGGTAAATTCTTGCCGTTCGACAGCATCGTCTGTGGTTTCCAGAAATTGAATAAAACCTCTAAGTCCACCTGCCGTATTAATGATGTCGTGAAAAAACAAACGTTCTAGAACCTCCCGACGTTTTTCGTTGCTTATATCATCAAAAGAAAGCACCACAAAACTATGATTTTCATACTGAAAAGGGGAAGCTGTTACTTTAAAATCAAAAGAAACAATTTTGTCATCATGTTTGGCTGTAATGCGGCATTCATTCACAATTTTTTTATTGCTTTCCAAACATTCCTGAATAGCAAGAACAGCACCACAAACTCTACAGGATTCAGAAGTACCGCAGCCTCCAGGCATTTCATGTGCATGAACACAGTCTATTAACTCGCCAGGCCGTAAACCTAAAACCTCTTCAAATTTGGTAAAACCCATCGCTTCGAGCAAGGGTTTATTGCCATAAACAACTTGCCGTTGCTCGTTCAAAACAGCGGCAATAAAAGGCAAGGCATTTATAAGCTGATTTACTTGCTTAAAGCCCGTAAATAAATTGTAATCGTGACTTATATCTAATAAAGGTGCACGCTCAGCAGGAGCAAAATAGGTATCTAAATTTTTCATACTTTTATTACTTAAAAGGCGTTTCTATTCATTTTTTAACTAATTGAAAAATGATAAGAAATTTTACCTACGTAACAAAGATACGATAATCCCCGCCAATGGACTGAACACAAAAGAGATAAAAAAGAGCCATTGCTTGTTCATTCTGGATTTCTTGTGGTATTGCTCAGAAATAATTAGTGCTAATAAATGCTATACCTACAATAATTATTTCATATTCTTATTCAAGAACTAATTTTGCAAACTCCTCAAAACTAGAGATACCGTTTAACGCTTTTGTGTCTATCCATTCTATTCCATTATTTGGCACATAATAACTTATGCCAGTCTTAAAATCACGTTCATCTTTCTTTTTATCGAATAAACCTCTCCACTCCATTGGTAAATTATTTGTCCTAATAATTTCATGAAAATCATTTGATAAAGCATAAGTAGATTTAGGCATCAAAACAATAAATAAAACTCCAAATTTAATTTCTTTCGCAACTTGCATATATCCAACTAGTTGTGAGTAATCTATTAAGCCTAATTGTGCAAGGTGCTTTACCTCTAACAAGATAAATGTAATATCATCTGAGCTCTCTAGTTTAACTCCAAATAAAATATCAAGTTTAAGTTTCGGTATATATTTTTTCGACAGGCTACTTTTTTTCCCAAGTTCTCTTTCAATGTCATCTACCAACTGTGGGAGGGATTTATTGTAAGCGGATGAAATTTTCGCTCCATTTGGTAAATAGGATTCTAAATAGCTTTTAAATTTAGTGCAAATTTCAGGATAAAAATCAATTTCTTTCATACTATTACACTATATTAATATTAAGTTCATTCCTTTCAATTTTCTGATTAACAAGTTTCTGATTTAATTTACTCTTTAATGAAGAAACTAAAACTGCTCTATCGTTAGTTTCATTCTTCAACAAAATTGGGAAAAAATTTTCGTCTACAACTTTCTGTATTTTTACACTCTCAGCTCTGTTTTTATTAATGATCAAATCTTTAGTACCTGAATGACGTTTACCATTTAATTTCTTAGAAAAAAGAAAAGCTATGCCTTGATCTAATTCTAAGTAGCCCTTATAGTTATCATCTGAAATCAAATCTTCAACTGAGATTTCAATCTCCTCAATGACTTTTTCATTAAAATATGCTGCTTTTAAAGAAAAATAAGCGTTAGTAATTCTTTTAATATTTCCCTTTTCAGTTCTCGGAAGCGCAAAAATATAGTCGGGATAATTATCAAGTATTTGCTTTATTTCTTTTGCTGGTGCGTGTTTACATCCAAGAACTGCGCAGAAATGAAAATAGTGCAAGAATAGTTTATTGCGAACCTCTTGGGGTAAATCAGGCGAATCAATGTCTGAATGAACACAGACTGGGCTTGGTGTTCGTATTTTACGTTTAGAACATGGTACCTGTTCATTTTTTACTTGAAGTTTAACAAGCTTACTAATATCTATAGCTTTTGCCTGTAACGCAAAGGAATGTTTCGCTAAAAATGATTTGACAAGAAATCTAATCTTAAATCCTTTTTTCCATCCTTTATAGGTAGGATCTGCTGCTGAATGTTGACATGGATGATTAAATAGAATCTGGTCTGTTGTTGAACCAAGATCGGTTAACCAAGAACAAATTTGTACAACAAAAAGGAAATTTTTAGTACTTCCTGGTATTTCCAGAGAAACTACAGGTGCTTCATTAGTAAATCTTCTATGTGACAGTGCTAAGCTTGCTCTTGTATCAAATATTCCAGTTAAAAAGTTTTCTGCAATGATCCCTTTCAATTCCGTTTTTGCTTTTGATAATTCAGCATTATTTAGGAGAAATCCTACAGTTGGCAATTCAAGAAATTGTAAATCCTTGATTAAGCCTGAAATATCTGGGCTATTCAATGGTTTCATTGACCAAACAGAATTTCCAATTTCATAAGAAATTGAAAAACCATAAGCATTTTGAAATTTGTCGCTAATTTTGGTTAAAATATCAATTGCAATTTTATTCATTATAGCTGGGTTCATGCCCCATTTTTTAAAGGGTAGTTTAATCAGAAAAGTATCATTTGATATTGTTCCACCACCTATTAAAAGCCCTAAAAGGTATGCCTTATTATGATCAATCATTTTACTCAATGGATAAAAATTTCTCAACAGATTTTGCAAATACCCACCCTAAAACAGGCGGTACCGCATTACCAATAACTTTATATGCATTTGAAATGGAAGTATAAGGAAATACAAAATCATCAGGAAACGACTGTATTCGAGCAATTTCTCGAATAGAAAATCGTCTATGTTCAAAAGGATGAGTTATTCCGCAATTTTCTGGTTGTGCAGATGCAGTAATTGTACCATTAATTTCTCCAAGTGCAAATCTGCGATAAAAATTTGGAGCATGATATTTTTTGGGATTATCCCATATTTTTTGAAATCTGAGTGTCATCTTGCTATAATCCATATTTTTCCATGAACGACCTGTTGAAACGGATTCTGATATTTCTTTTAACGGAACCTTATTTTTAAATTTCTTTAACGACTCTTTTCCATCCTCGCAAAATCCAATATTCTCAATCATTGTTTGACCTGCTGGTGAATACTTCCAATATTCCTCTTTTTGGGTAGCATTTTCTGGAATATCTGACAAAAGAGAGCCAAGATATAACTCGTATGGCGCGTGTTTTTGATTTGGAATTTCATTTTCATAAACAACCTCATCCATCAAGTTAAAATCATAATATCCAAGTTCCTTTCTAAATCCAACAATTAGCAAACGGTATCTATTTGATGGAACGCCATAATTACTGGCTCGAATCAACTTATAATTTGTGGAATAGCCTATTGCTTCCATTCTTTTAACAATTTCATCAGGAACTGTAGTCCCATCTGCCATTTTTGAGGACATTATGCCTCTGACATTTTCAAACATGAAACCTAAAGGCTTCTTTCCATCTTTAATAGCACTCTGAAAAATTTCAATAGCGGTGCTAAATAAATTTCCTCGTTCATCATTTACTCCTTTCCTTAAGCCTGCATTGGAAAAAGGTTGGCAAGGAAATCCGCCAACCAAAAAATCAAAATTAGGAACCTCTTTTGTTTCTATTCGTGCAATATCTCTTTCTATTATTTCATGCTTGAAATAGTGCTTATTTTCGTTGTAAACTTTAGTTGCTGCAGAATCAAAATCATTTGCGAAAACGATCTCAAAATTTGTTTTAGGAAAATGATTCTTCCTAAATTTAAATCCGCCTATCATTCCAAGGTCAAGACCTCCACATCCACTAAAGAGTGATAAAACATGTATAGTTGCATTGGAACTTAGGTCAAGCTTTTCTCTAAAATGAGATGGTTTAAGAAGACTTGTTTGAAAATCTTCAACCTTATCAATTTCTTTATTTATTTGTTGGGTATAATTTTTCATATTCAAAAATTCAAGCTGCCTTGCTTAGCCTCATTTGTTTTGTAATATTCCAGAATTTCTTCAGCAACCGCAATAGTTTCTTTGGAACATTTATTCTCATAAAGTGTTTTAGCTATGCAATCTCCATAGTACCTAGTTTTTAGAGTTTCTAAATCAATGTTTAAAGCTTTCGATAATAATGAAAGTCTATCCTCACTAATTGTCATTTTCCCATTCTCAATTTTGCTTAATTTTGCCGCATCTATTTCGAGCTTAAAAGCCAATTGGGTTTGGTTCATTCCAAAATCTTTTCTTTTCTTTCTAAGGAAATATCCAAAACTTTCTTTCATCTACCTTGTCAAATTAGAACTTGTCATAATTTTACAAATATATATAAAAATTAATTCATCTGTTTTGGAATATAAAATGGGCATAAATATTCAGGCATTCCTTTTCAAGAAATGCCAAAATCTTAAAAAAATTCCTACCTTCGTAATAAAGATA
>CAZOEV010000087.1:0-8340 GCA_964578915.1 uncultured Lentimicrobiaceae bacterium | reverse complement strand
CCAAGGCATCAAGCTGTTCGTGTGCTTTTTGGATAGCAGCAATTTGTGTTTCGTCCAGCGAACCGGTCATTTCTTTGCGGTAGCGCGCAATAAATGGTATTGTTGCACCTTCGCTGAATAGCTTAATTACATTATTTACAGCCTGATAGCTGATGTTAAGTTGCTTGGAAATCTGCGTGGAAAAATCTGTCGTTTCTATCATATTATCTGCTCTGCTTTGAACTGGCGAAGTTAAACAGAAATACAACAAAATGGTGCAGACCAAAGCCAGAAATCCTAGCGCACCAGATTTATTACGCCTCGCTGAACCACTTCTTGTGCAGCCTGGAAAGTACTCTCCAAACTTTCATAACGCATCAGCCAAACATAAGCTGCTGCTGGAGCATCTTGGCCATTGATAGTGCCATCCCAGCCGTCATTTGGTGAGTTGCTTTCGAAAACGAGTTGTCCCCAGCGATTATAAACCAACAATTCAAATTTATTAAGTGCTGAAACTGCTCCTAAAGGTTTAAAAGTTTGGTTATCCTGAATATTGCTTTTTGGACGGAAGGCGTTTGGCATATAAATATTAGCAAACCTAATCTCCACCTCATCAAAATTAACGCAGCAATTGGTATCAGTGACAATCACTTTATAAATTCCCTCTTCTTCTACATCTAAAATTTGTTGGGTAGCATCCGGAATTGGATTGCCATTTAAATACCATATATATTCATCATAGTCCCCTGCATCCAGCGAAATGGAAGAGTTAGGCAATATATAGATAATTTCTTCCTCATCGCCTATTTCGACAGGCGGAAGCGGGTAAATCTCGATTTCTCGCTCAGAAATATAGCTTTGGCCATTGTAACTTTCTGTAACTTTTACGGTGAAATTACCAGCTTCTTCAAAAGTATGTTCACCGCGTAGTTGGTTGTTAATTGTATTGTCATCACCAAAAGCCCATTCCATATCACCGGCGTTTGCTTCGTTTTGTAACCTGAAAATAGTTGGCGATTTCTCACAATGATTTTGCCACCAAAAGTGCGGTAAATTAAAATAACTACTTATAAAATTGGGCAGGCCTTCCTTGCTGCCAGAGCCATTCTGCAAAGCTAAACCATTGGTGTTATTTCCTTCTAGCATATTGAAATTACAGGCTGTGCCAGCGCGATTTGGATTGTAAATAATAGCCAGATGATCGTCAGCGGTCAGGGATTCTCTGAAAATGCCAACATAAATTCGTCCATCAACTGCAAGTTGCAATGCGCCAAGTTGGCGGCCTTCACTTTGAGCAAAAGAAGCTATTTGCACCGGATTTTCAAGGTCTAGCTGATCTAAATCAAATTGGAACAGCATATTAGGACTAGCGTCCTTGGGGTTTGTCGAAATATATAACAGTTTACTATTTGCTGAAAACTCAACACCCAAAGGGTAATTATAACGTTCAAAGCTGCTACTCCCGATTATAGTTACGCGGCCTGTGGCAGCGTTAAAATCGGCCACTTCCACTATGCCATCTTCGGGCAAAACCATGGCTAACTTTGTGCCGTTGGGGCTGATTTTCATATAACCCACATTGTTATTTGTATTGATATCGCCCTGATGCACAACGCCCACATTGCTTTCAACAGGCTCAAGAGAAATGCTGTCTTTTGAAACATGAAAACTGAAATAACTTCCGCCTCTGATCGGCCCGAATCCATGGGTAACAAGCCAATAATCTTCGCCGTTATCATGCTGTACGGCAGCAAGCTTAGTAGCATTTTGATCCAGCAATAACACATTTTTTTCATCAGCAAGCACTTTCCAGGTAAAGCCATCTTTTTCAATCACAGAATAACGAATGCCGTTAGTGAAAACGGGAGGAATATATAAGTCGGCAGTGATTAAAAAGTATCGATCAGGATTTCCAGGCGAGGGAATAAAGAGCGCTGACTGGCTCGAAAAGAGATTTCCTGTCAGGCCGCCGCCATTGTTTAATTCCAGAAAACCATTTCCAAATACCTGTCTTCCATCTGAAAAAAACAAAAGCTGTCCATTTGCATCGCTTATTGAGCTTACGCCTTTTGGGATATCGATATTGCCGGGTAAAGTTGTAGAAATTGGGTCAAAAGTCTCTTCAGAAAATTGAAGTTGCACTTTTTCGCCAAAAATCCAATTGCGTATTTCGCCAGGAATAGTATAATCACAAGAAGTTTTTTCCTGCGCCTTAAGTTCTTGAATTGTGGTTAAAAAAAGCAACGCAAATAAGACTTGCCACACTTTTTTTACTTCGAATGGGAAAACAGACATGTTCTCTTAATTAATTATTGATTAATAATCAAGGTTTTGCTGGCAAAGCTTTTGGCTGTTGTCAACACAATATGATAGGATCCTGAAGGATATTGGGAAACAGGAATAGTAAGCACAATGCCGCGCTGTTTATTGGCTGCAATAGCTTGTTGAAACAACAGTTTGCCCGCATTAGTATATATATATAAGGTGGCATCGGCTTTGATTTTTTTTGCTTCAAGTTTTACCTCACTGCTTGCCGGATTGGGACTTAGAATCAATGAATTTGAAATATTATTTAATTCATTGAGGCCGATATTACAGGCGTTAAAGTCGAAGAAAATTGTTAGCTCGTCTGTGTTTTGACAACCTGTAACAGGATTTGTAACGAGCACATCCCAGGTTTGAAAATCGATCCAGTTTCCATTGGTTTTAGCAAGTACTTTGCGGGTATTGCTGCTGTTCGACCACAAATAATTCATATTTGGGCCGGCATCAAGTAGCACGGAATCGCTTACACAAACATTAATGCTATCCACTGAATACCATGGAATAGAAGTCGGTTTGATATCTACAACCGGAAGGCTGTTTACAGTTACTGCAACAGTGGAGCTAACAATCTTAAAGCCATCGTCGGCCTGAACCGTATAAATAGTATTGGTTTCTGGATTAACAGTCGGATTTTGCTCGTCCGAAGTCCAGCCCGTATTGTTGGCTGTCCAAGAATAGTCGTAAGCACCACTTCCACCTAAGGCAGTGGCCGAAAGTTCTGTGTTTTCGTTTAGGCAAATAACTTCTTCAGTAACCTGTGCATAAACTGCTAGATAATCGCCGGCTGTAAATACTGTTGTAGCATCTGTTGGGCTTTCGCAGCCGTTGTTATCTATAATTGTCAAATGATATGTGGTGGGCACATTCAACAATTTTGTCATGGGATTTTGGAGGGTATTATCGCTTGGATTTTCTAGAGAATCTGCAGGCGACCAAATATAATTGTAAGAACCTGAACCTCCGCTGGCCGATCCGTTAAGTGCTATGGATGTCCCTACATTGATATTTTGATCTGCTCCAGCATTAGCCACCGGAACGGGTTTTATTTCGACACTAACAGTGCCGTTGACTGTATTTTGTCCATCAAAAACTGCTACAGTATAGGTAGTCGTTTGCGCAGGCGACACTACTGGATTACGGATATCTGAGCTAAAACCTGCTGGTGAAGACGACCAACTGTAGGTATAATCTCCGGCGCCACCGCTTGGCGTAGCATTAAGCTGAGTGGATTCGCCCAAACAGATAATTTCCGGTGAAGCAACGGCCTGCACAAAGAGAGCACCGCCAGTTACAGTAACAATCATTTCGTCAGTGGTGATGCATCCGCTGTTGTTATCGGTTACTGTGAGTGTAAAAACAGTTGTCTGGCTCATGTTTACAGTGCTGGTAACCAATGCTGTGGGATTGTTAACCAAGTTTTGTGGTTCCCATAAATAGCTCAGGTTTCCTGTTCCACCACTGGCATCGCCATTAAGGTCAATAGACCATCCATTAGGTATTTCTTCATCTTCACCGGCATCTGCATACGGATATTCCGGCACTTCGATAGTTTTGGTGATGCTTCGTGCGCAAAATCCCAATCCGGTGCTTGTGTTCAGGCTAACTTCATAGCTGCCAGGACTGCTATAGGTATGGGCAGGGTTTTGTTGGGTAGAAGTGCCGCCATCCCCAAAACCCCAGTTGTAGGCAGTAATAGTAGAACCTTCGGGACTAACCGTGCTCGTATTTGTAAATTGATTTGGGCTGCCGTAGCACACTTCCTCAAAAGTGAAGTCAGGATTGGAAAGCGGTGCAATCACCACTTCCAACTCAATTGGATCGCTGGTGATATTGTCCACCGTAATTTCCAAACTGTAAGTGCCACTGCTTTCTAATCCAGGGTTGTTGATGACTGGACTTTGCTGATTGCTGGTAAAACCGTTTGGACCGGTCCAGCTGTAAGTGGCACCCGGATAGGAATCAGCGGTTAAAAAGAGATCGTCTCCAAAGCAAACCGGGCTATTACTTGAAATTGGAGGGGGCAGAATAGTACAATCGGTTTCACCTATTCCACCTGTTTTGGAAAAAGTAATATCACAAGGGCTATTAGAAAAATTGGTGATGAGCAGAATATAGTACTCACCGGTTTGACCATTTGGAACACTAGCATATTCTATTTCGCTTGGAGAATAGCTGCATGAAACAACTTTATTGCCAGTCAATGCGCCGCTGCATGGAAGCACAGGATCAGTATATGGACCCCAAACGATATAGTCAATATCTCTTAAAGGTGAGCTTTGCATTTTAATTGTGATAGGACCTGGAGTTAGAATTTTCATATGGTACCAAGCCGGATTGGGTGTTGAATTTAAACAATTATAATTAGGGCCAGCTTGTCCGCTACCAGAATTAACACCAGCAGGAAATGTGTAGACATTGGAGGTGCAAAACGGAAAGGATTTATGACAGGAGTCGTTTACTGCTTCTCTGCCCATTACCTTATTTAGGAGGTTTTCGCCATAAAAATCGTTCAGATTGAGCATGATATCTGATGAGGTAAGCTTATCTCTTTGTTTTTCAATGGCCTGAATAGAATCAAGCGCCCTGAAATAGCTTGTGCGCGTAGCATCAACATGATCAATAGGAGCTTCAATTTCAATAATTCCAGGCTGTGGTTCTTTTAAGTCCGGTGAAGCATTACGCAGATAATCGTAAAATTGAATTCGTGCGCTAAGGCCGGAAATATTGGTGAGATCAATAATTATCTTTTCAGTAGGCGTATAGGTTGATTGGCTTAAAATTGGGCTACTTACTGATAAAATAATTAGGAAGGCAAGGAAAAGTGGTTTCATAAAAAATCGGCTAAAACGAATATTCATAGTAGTAAATTCATGCTTCTTTAAGCTTGATTCGGAGCAAAACACCTTGTTTTGCTAGCAAATACAGCGATTTGAGCTTTAGTAAAAAATTCGGACATCCTTTTTCAGGGCTGAAAATTACAAATATTGTTGTAATTAACGGCTCGAAAAAGAAAATTGCTTTGAAATAGATTAGTTGTTTCCGATTGAAAAAATCTCTTTCAGTTAAGTGAAATTAGTTGTTAAATGCTTATAATGAGTTATTTAATAAAAGCATCTTGTTCAAAATATCACTTAGCGTGCTTTCAAAAGTTTGCGGGAAATCATTTGATGTCCATCGGTGATATTTAAAAAGTATAAGCCGTTAGGCTGATTCGTTAGATCAAGCTGAAGTGCTGTTCCTGCTTTGTTTAGCAGCACTTGATCTTGCCGTAGCACGAACCGGCCATCGGAAGCCATCACAATCAAGCTGATTTTAGCCTGCAAATCCTTAAATACCAACTGATAAAGTCCGTCACCAGGATTAGGATAAATATTCAATTGATGGCTTTGCAGCGCTTCTTCTATGCCAATATTACAACTATTAAAGTCGAAAAATACGATTAAATCGTCTTGGTTTTTGCAGCCAGTTTGTGCGTCATTAACTTCGACAGACCATTCCTGCAAATCAATCCAGTTTCCATTGGTGGTGACTTTTTGCCGTTGTGTAATAGCACCATTCATCCACAGATACGTGAGGTTTGGTCCAGCATCCAAAATTACGCTGTCGCGTACACAAACAAAAATGGTGTTATCCGTTAGTGTGTGACCCGCTGGTACGATGTCTATTTGCGGCAGTGGCTTAACAATTATGGCAATATCTCCGCTTACACTCGAAAAGCCGTCGCTGACTTCTACCTGATAAACGGTGTTACTTTGTGGATTCACTTCTGGATTTTCAACGGTAGATTGCCAGCCAGAGCTATTGCATGACCATAAATAGCTGTAGTTGCTGCTTCCGCCGCCATAGGCTGTTGCATGAATTGTAGTGCTTTCGCCCAGACAAAGGCTTGGCTGATCTGCTTCTACAAAAACATCTAACTGGTCGCCACCCACAATTACCGTGGTGCTGGCCACATCGGCGCAGCCATTCAGGTCGGTTACAGTAAGCGTAAATCCGGTGGTTTGATAAAGTAATTTGGTTTGTGGAAACGGTTGAAGGTAACCAACTTCAGGATATTGCAAGGAATCTGCTGGTGACCATTGGTAAAGAAATATTCCTGTGCCAGCAGTAGCGCTGCCTTGCAGTGTAGTATAAGTGCCCACGTTAATCACCTGATTTGGGCCTGCATTGGCAATGGGAGAGGGGTTTACGGTGATGGTAATTTGATCCTGTGCACTATTCATGCCATCGGATACCTCAAGCGTAAAAGTTGTTGAAACCATTGGCTGCACAACAGGATTGGGTAATGTGGAAGTGAAACTAGTATTCGATGAACTCCAGGCGTAGATGTATTCGCCTGATCCTCCAAAAGTATTAGCGTTTAGCTGAACCATTGTGCCTGAGCAAATTACGTTGGCATCTGCAGTAACTTCCACGCCGAGTGGCCCGCCGGTAATGCTTACTTGCACCTGATCGCTGGTAGCGCAGCCGGAGCTTACATTGCTTACATTTAGTGTGAAAGTGCGATTCTGCTGGAGTGGCACGGTTGTAGGCGTTAGTGATTCTGGATTAGTAAGGAAGTTAGCTGGTGTCCAACTAAAACTATAATTTTGGTCTCCTGTAATAGAGCCAGCCAAATCTGCTTGAAAGCCATAAATTATTTGCTGATCAAGTCCTGCATCGGCAATTGAAAGTGCACCAACTTCCACAGAAGCAGAACCTTCAACAAGGTTTTCGCCGTCAGAAACACTTAAGTTATAGGTTGTTGATACTTCAGGCGTTACTTCAGGATTGGCTTCTGTGCTGCTAAAACCAACAGGATCAGAAGTCCATGAATAGCTGTAGCTTCCACTGCCTCCGGTAGCATTGGCGCTTAATTGAGCGCTTTCGCCCGGACAGACAAAAGTAGGATCTGCAGTAGGGTTTACAGAAAGTACTGTGCCAGATACAATCACCGTCATTTCGTCCTCCGTGAAACAGCCCGAAGCATTATCCGTTACCTTAAGCTCAAAGATTTGAGTTTCCATTAATGCCAGCGTTTGTGGCTGAAGTATATTTGCGTTTTGTAGTAAAGATGCTGGTGTCCACAAAACACTATAGCTTCCTGAACCTCCGCTAACACTACCTTGAAGTTGTGTTGTGGTGTTTTCAGGGATGGTAATATTCGGGCCAGCGTTGGCATGGGTTACCGCGCCAACTGTTACACTGATTTGATCTTCTACAGTATTTTGTCCATCGCTCAATACAATATTATAGGTTGTGCTTTGCGTTGGAGTTACAGTAACCTGTGCTGTTGTAGCTTGCCAGGAAGAGGGCGGAACGGTAGTCCATAAATAGGTGTAATCACCCGATCCACCAGAAGCTGTTGCGTTTAGTGTACTGCTTTCTCCGGCACAAATTGTTGCAGGAGTGGCCGAAGCATTTACATTCAAAATGCCGCCCGTAGTAAAAATGGTTACTTCATCAGAAGTTACACAACCACTTTCATTGTCGGTTATAGCCAATGTGAAAATAGTTGTGTTATCGAGTGATACAGTAGTTGGAGTCAAGATGGAGTTGTTGTCCAGCTTATTAGCTGGCTGCCAGTTTATTGTAATATCTCCCGAACCACCTTCAACGCTGCCTTCAAGTTGTGTTGTCCAGCCGGTGGTGATGGTTTGGTCGTTTCCGGCAATAGCCGTTGAAACTGGGCCAACCTGCACAAATACCTCATCTGTTAAGGTGTTTTGGCCATCAAAAACACTGAGTAAATAAGTTGTGTTTACTGCAGGATTTATGGTTGGATTAGCTATGCTGGAAGTAAAACCAGCCGGATCGCTTGTCCATGAATAAGTAAACGTGCCTGAACCACCGCTGGCATTGGCATGTAGCTGGGTAGATTCACCTGGACAAATATTATCGTCTTCAGATGTAGCATTTATAGCAAAAACAGCTCCTTGAACGGTGATAACAACCTGATCATCATTCACACAGCCGCCAGAATTATCAGTTACTGTGAGTGTGAAAGTTTTGGTTGAGGTAAGTGGCAAGGTGTTGGTTTGCAGACTTGTAGGGTTT
>CAZOEV010000086.1:0-8343 GCA_964578915.1 uncultured Lentimicrobiaceae bacterium | reverse complement strand
CCAGGATGGCGCCAGCCTGTTGTTTTCCTGTTTTATAATGGTTAGGAAAATATTCAACACGCTGATCGTAAATCATCATCAAGGTGTCAATATACTGTTCCTTCTTGGCTTTATCTTTTTCATTATCAATACGAAATTGATAAATATTTACACCATCAACATAAATATTTTCACTTCCTAATGGACAGTTTTTAAACACCCAGCGCCAGGGTTTAAATACTTCATTGATACTCTGACTGGTTTGCTCGCTGGCTTTCCATTGTTTGTAAAATTCGCGATATAGCGAAATATTGATAACACAGTTTACACTGTCTTCACCATATTTTGATTGCGTTTTGTCTTGTTGCAAAAGCGCATCAAATCGATTCTCGGGATTGAAAGCTGCTGCTTGCATACCGGCAGACAAAACAAGCAATGCGAGGAGCAGCAATTTATTTATCACTTTCATTTTCATAAATTTATAAGGTTTAATAGCTTCTAATTATAGCGTCGTTTAACAAACCAGCGTTCATAAATTGAAACACCAAGCGTAAAGTTAACAAAATTTTCCTGAATAAGGTTTTTTGCCGTGGTGCCTCCACGCCCAAGTTCAATGCTCAGATCGATGGTGGTTAAAGAACGTGGTAATGGCAATCCAAGACCAAAACTTATGCCAAACTCATTGATGGATTGGTCATAGATGTTTAAGTAGGTTTGATTATAACGTATTCCCATGCGGTAAGTAACACGGTTCCAGTATTTTGAAATAGAGGTATAAGCTGGAGTAAACTCACCACCAAGCGCAATATTCCAGGCGTTTTGTAGGGTGTCAACCTGATTGCCAATTTTAAAACCTTTCCAGTTTTGCCAATTGGCGTCTAGGCCAACAAGCCATTGATTGTTGCGTTCAAAAACCAATCCTAAGCCAACCGCATGCGGCAGCGTGAAGCTGCTTTTACGCTCGGGCGTATAAGAAATGGTATCCAGGATATACTCAATGCCGCCGTTGACACCACCAAAAAGTGATCGGGTAAGCGATTCTTCGGTGATGCTGAGTTTGATTTTCTGACCATAGGTAAGACCAGCCCTTAAGGTATATTTATCATTGATAGGATGGGCATACATAATGCCATAATCAAAAATAAAATCGTTGGCCAACAGCCTGTTCTCTGTTTTGGTATTGGCATAAAGTGTGGAATCAGGAAAATAGAGCAGAGTGCTGCTGATATTGCGTCCAAAAACATAGGTGAGATTTATGCCTACCGAAAGTTTGTCATTAATTTTAAACCCGTTACCAAAAAAAAGTTGGTTTAATCCGCCATCGCCGCTGAAGGCGTAATTGTAGCGACCTATTTCGTCTGATTCATTCGAAACTATTGTATTAAAGCCCACATCAGAAAAAGGCAGCAGCCCGATGGCCACTTTCCAGCGTTTAGTAACCGGAAAACCCAGCGAGAAATAGCTTAAACTGGCGTTGCCGCCTTGTTCTGTTAACGCATTGGTGCGGTAGGATATGGAATTCATTTCGAGGCCGGCATTAAACAAAAACGAAAGCGAATCGAAACCCACATAGGAGGCAGGGTTTGATGGATTTACGAATCTGTTGCTACTAATGGCATTTGACAGGCCTCCCATTCCGCGCAGGCGGGCATTTACACTTTTGTCTTTTAGCTCACCAATGCCAAACCTAGAATAAGGAGAGTTAGTACCCGTTTGTGCCACAAGATACTCACTACTAAAAAACAAGACCAGAACAAGAAGGAATAATTTTCTCAATTTATTGACTTTCATTAAAATCTACTATAACATTCAGGCCTTCCAAAACCAGATTTGAGCCTGCAAAGATGTTAACTTTAAACCTTTTATCAAAATATTTATTGTCTCCGCCACCTATTAATACTGTTAAATCTTTGTAATTGGCTTCGTAGCGGCTTATAAAGCCTTCAATTTCGGCCTGTACGCCATGCATCACACCCGATTGCAGCGAGGCTTTGGTGTTGCGGCCAATTAATTCAGCTTCGGCCAGTGGCTCAACTAGCGGCAGTTTGGCCGTGAAGCTATGCATTGCCTTAAAGCGCATCAGCAAGCCGGGACTGATAGCGCCGCCCTGATAAACGCCCTGCGCATCCAAAAAATCGTAGGTGATGCAGCTTCCCATGTCTATTACCAGCACGTTTTTATTTGGAAAACGCTTAAAAGCTGCTGCTGCCAGCGCAATGCGGTCGGGACCGAGCGTTTGCGGACTTTCATAAGCCATGCTGAAAGGCAATGGTGTGTTATGATCCAGCACACGCACACGGGGATGCAGCCTAGCCCAGCGGGCAATTTCATCAGGCAAAGGGCGCACAGCACCAATAATGGCGCTATCGAACTGTGGACGGGCTTCGAGCCAACGAATCAGCAAATTATCGTCGGTAAAGCGTTCTACCGTTGTAAACTCGCTGTTTTCGACACAGGCGGCTTTCGATAAAGTATTGCCAAGATCAAGAATCAGCTTTTTAGACATGCCTATTGTTTAAACTAATTTGGTGCTGCAAAAATAGGTGTTTTTGAGGCGAACCAACAAAGTGATTTATAAAATACGTTTTGATAGTGCGTTGGATATTCCCCGGCCCAAAGACCGGAATTAATCAAGATTGTTCTACTTCTAGTTTAGTTTTGTTACGCTTTCCTGTAAAAGCCGGTACTTTTTTCGTTTATTTTTCTATATTTGACCAGCGAAAATGAAATTGAAAACCAAGGAATTCAAAATGCTCTAGACCGGAAAGTATCAGTGTAAGCAAAAAACCTCAAAAACAGTCAAAAAGCCTTAAAACATTATGTTAACCGCAATTTGGCAGGCAGTTTCCCTTGGTTTCAGACGGACAATAGTTCGACCCTGTTTAGGAGTTGTAGCGAGGCAGAAATCGCTTTTATACTTTCAATTAAGCGTTTTTTGTAGATAATAACGCAATACTTCATCCTTGAAGCCTCGTCCTCGCCAGGTAATATACATATCAGGCCGAACAAGGTAATAGGCTTCTGTTTTAACGCCAAAGGCTTTGAATATTTGCTGATTAGCAGTTTCATCCGGAATGTGTTTTACTGAAATTATATCGCTGTATTCTTCAATAATCTTTTGAAAAAATTCGGGATTACCAAAAACAATCAGCGTATAAGTCAGCGGAATCAATAACTCATGCGTGCTTAAAATTTTGTTGCCCGGTTCAAGGTTTAGGTAGGGCAAACGCTCACCAGGCTTTGGCGCATGGGCCGGGAATTTATCTTTGGATAAATCACTATTTAAGCTAAGTTTATACCGTATGCCGATTCCTGATATCCAGCTAAACAAACGGCTGCGCAATGCGGTATTTTTACTGCTCCATTTTAATAAAAGTGGCAGCAAAAAGGGCGCCATCCGTAAGCGCGAAAATTTCGCCAAAAATGAATCCGAAGTCATTAATTTGTAGGCGAAATCAGTAAATCGGATAACGTTTAAAGCCACCGGTCGCCGCTCTTGCTCATACGAATCAAGGAGTTCTGCTGATGCTTTTCCTTGGATAAAAAATGCCAGTTTCCAAGCCAAATTATAGGCATCCTGAATGCCCGTATTCATGCCTTGCGCGCCCACCGGACTGTGAATATGGGCGGCATCGCCTACCAAAAAGCAGCGGTTTTGCCGATAAGTAGTTACACAACGAGAATGCGATCTGAAAACCGAAAACCACTGCGGATTTTTCAAAGCTACATCAGCGCCTGAATCGGATGCGAAGAAATCTTTCACTTCATCAAAACTTACCGTTTCCTTTGCTTGCAAAGCAGGAATCAGTCCATCAACGCGTCGCCGATTTCTAGTTAGCGGGAAAAATCCTGCGGTATAGTTTTTAGAAAAAGCAAAGCATATTTCCTGCTCCGAAAAGGGAAGCTCAGCTTCACAGTCGCTGATAAAAAGTCGTGGCTTGTGCGATACGCCAAGGAATGGAATTTTTAGTTGTGTGCGCACCAAACTACCATTGCCATCTGCACCAATTAAAAACTTCGACCTAACAAGCTCAATACTTCCGTCGGGCTTTTTTATTTCGGAAACCACAAACTCATCTTGCTGCGTAAAACCCAATAATTCAGTATTGTTTTCAACTTTTTGATTGTGTTGCTCTAAAAATTCTTCGAGCAGATTTTCCGTTTTCCACTGCTCCAGCATCAGCAGAAAAGGGAATGGGGTTAAATTTTCGGCAGCGTCACCGAAATCAAGGGCGATAGGCTTTTTATTGTTAAAACGAATGTTCAGACTTTGGGCTGTTATGCCTGCTTTAATCGCTTTTTCGGCCAAGCCCAACTGTTGAAAAATCTCCAAGGTGCGGGCGTGGATAATCAACGCGCCGGAACAAATTACCGGAGAAGCTTTCTTATCAATGATTCTGAATGGAATATTGTGCAAGGTCAGTTGACAGGCCATCATCAGCCCTGCTGGACCGGCACCGGCTATTAACACATCACAATTCGATTCAGTTTTTGACATTGACAAGGCGATTTAGTTAAAGTTTTTAACCACCACAAGATACCGAAATATCCACTTCCAACGTATGGAAAAATTCAAAAAACCTACCTTTTGCAATAGCAGTTTTATTTCGTTGCGCCTAAAAGCGCGGAGCACAGAAACAGGACCATCATGTTTGGAAAGCGCTGATCCGTTGAATAAGCGCGTCAAAAACCAAACACTGTAATAAGCCAGCGGATTTCGTTGTAAATCATTGATAACAAAGCCTGTATGTGCATGAACTTTCAAGCGCTGAAATAGGGCTTCAAGTGCTTTATCTTCCAAATGATGGCAAAATAGCGCGCAATGCACAATATCTACCTCCGTTGCTGTTTCAATAAAATAAGTATAATCGGCTACTACACCGCTAATTTCAGGGGAGTTTTTGCTATTGGCTTGCAAATATTTGATGGCCAGCGGGTTGTTGTCAACGCCAGTAAGCTTTACCTGAAATTGATTTTTGCGCGCCCAGCGGGCAATATATTTCAGCACATCGCCGCTGCCGCATCCCAAATCAACAATATGATATATTTTATTGCGATCGGTCATCAACTGTTTTATTCCGGCTAAGGAAATGGCATGACCGCCCAAATAACGGTTCAGGATATCTAATTCGCTCAGGTTTTTATGCAACAACGCAACCGGAATTTCCGGATCATCCATCAACTCTGGCTGTGTGGATCGGCGCTTAAACGAAACCATGACAAACTAATGAAGCGGTTTCAATACTGATGCCGGGCCCAAAACCCAAAGCCAATATCGTTTCTCCTGATTTGGGGTTGCTGTTGAAAATTTCGTTCAGCACAAACAAAATTGTGGGCGACGACATATTTCCATAATCACGCAGCACATCGTAGGAATGCCTCAGCTCCTTGTTTTTCATTTGCATCTCCCGCTCAACCGTGCTAAGAATTTTCTTTCCACCCGGATGAACGGCCCAATGCTGGATCGCATCTGGCGTTAGGCCTAATTTTTTTGCGACTAATTCCAATAAGTTATCCAATTCACCGCCCAGAAATTCTGGAATGCCAGCATTCAATATCATTTCAAAATTTAGGGGCGTAATATTCCATCCCATCAAATTTTTTCCGCTATTCAGCAACAAAGGACAAAAACCTGTCAGGCTAAATCCTTTCCGCTTTTCCTTATTGGCCATTTCGTCGGAAACCATAATTACTGCTGCTGCTCCATCACCAAAAATGGTATTTGAAAGCAGGTTATCACTGTTACTTTTCGGCTGAAAGTGCAGCGTGCAAAGTTCAACACATACGACGAGCACACGCGCATCGGCATGAGATTTCACAAAACTATCGGCCATTTTCATCGCTGGAAAAGCGGCGTTGCAACCCAAAAAGTTTAAAGAAGTACGAAAAGTATCTGGTGGCAAATCCAATGCTAAAATCAGATCGGCATCAAGCCCTGGCGCATACAAGCCGGTGCAACTGACAGTAATCAAGTGAGTAATCCCAAAATCGCGCACAGAAGTTTCAATATTTTCAAAAGCTTTTTTCACAGACTTAAGGGCTAATGGCAAGGCATTCTGCCTAAAAACCTCCATGCGTTCTGCCACATCGGGCTGTTTGTGCGTAATTGGAAAAAGCTTCCGCTCGTCTGTTCCAGAAAAATCGGGAATTGTAGAATGCCGTGTATTTATGCCACTTTGGTGAAACAACACGCGAAGTTTTCGCGAGGCATCCGCATCCTGATAAGCTTCCTGCATAAAACTCAGGATAGTATCTTGGCGCGATGAATAATCAGGCACAGCCGTTCCGATGGAAATAATTCGGCTTGTATCAGAACCAGTTTTCATAACGATTGAATATTAAAATTAAAAAATACAGGTTCATTATAGCAGAAGTTAATATGTTCATTGTCATCGTATTCTCAAAATTGGCGTGTTTTGTATCTTTGCGCACTTTGGCAAACCAACTACTCAATTTGATGATAACGGGAAGCATCATCACAAGAAAAACACCCAAAGCAATTATTTGGTTTTTCATATTGAAATAATAGAAAAGCAGCAAAACTGCCAGCGCAAACATCACGCCCGAAAACACAAAAGTGCCGTTGTAGCCCAGCTTATAACTCATTGAAATGACACCATCATTTTTGTCTGCTTCATGCTGATAAATTTGCGTAAGCGGATAAACACTTCCCATAAATAAACTGGAAATGGCCATGCAGATAATTGCATTTACTGAAAATAATTCCGCTGTATCCATCTCATTAAAAGCAGCTAAGGCCATAAAATAGACAAAAGCCCCTTGGAAAATAAAAACGGTGAGAAACCCTATTACCGGATATTTCTTGAGCCTGATCTTGCGGTAGCTATAAGCCCGCGACATCAGAATAAATACCAAAACAAATACTGAAAAATAGACGGATACAATCATCCCCAGCGCCACCGCCAAAATATCCATTAAAAGCGTGGCATAGTATAAGTTAGAAGTTACTTTGGGAGGTGTTTTCAGACCGCCAATACTTGTTTCGTCGCGATCCTGATAACTGTTGTATCCATTGCTGGCAGGAAAAACCAGCAAATGCAAAATCAGGAAAGCAATGAGCGCATGGAGCCAGTTTACCGAATCGGCCTGGCTAAGGGCAAACAAAAAAACCGGCATCAGAAAAAAGGAAAATGGCAATCGGAGATGCTTGATGGTATTCTTGTCAAACCACGATAAAACCGGGAAGGTATGTGCGACATTCACTAGGATATAGATTTTTTATTTTCAGTTGTTCATCGGTATCTAATCCTATAACAGTAGCCGCGTATTTTAGTTCAGTTTAATTAGGCCATTTTAGTTGGTAATCTGCGTTTTGTAGTCTGCGGCTTCGTGTTGATAGTTCTGCTTCTAATTCTGCTGGCTTTTCTAGATTTAAATCAGCGTGTTACTTATAAAACCCTACCTTCCTTTGCGGCCTTTGAATCCATACTACGACCAATAAGCAAGCCGATGAACATGCCTAAACCAATACCCAAGGCAATGCCCAATGAGCGCTCAAAAACCGATAGAATCACAACACCAAACGAAACTCCGAAAGACGATCCAAGAGCGACTCCCAAGGTAGTATAATAACTTTTGGAAGTTAAGGAATGGGTGTCCTTTAAGTATTTTTCAAATTTCCTAAGCGCTTTTTTGAAATATCTCTGTTTGTTTTTATTCGTTGAAACCAAATTAAGGGAATCAAGCGCTGCCTCAATAGACTGCATATTAGTTTCTGAGAAATCTCTTTTTTCTAAACTGCTTAATATTTGAATGAATTCTTGGTAAACCTTAATTTCACCTTTATTATTGGTTTCAGTTAGTCTACTTTCGAAGAAGGCAATTGCGTTTTTTAGCGTCATTATTGTAAAAGGTTTTCCTGAATAGTAGTGCAAAAGTAGCATTAATACGCTTTGCCTGAAAAACCTATGAGTTTTTCAGGATAACAGCAACATACCCCATTGTTTTAAAAAAATTGCACGTGCTCTGGCGCAAAATCGTATACTGTTTATCTGATATAGAATTGATTTATCATCGAAAATAATTTATCCCTTACAATAGGCTTCGAAATATGCTCATTACATCCTGCTTCCATCGCTTTTTCTTTATCACCTGAAAGTGCATATGCCGTTTGAGCAATGATAACCACCTCTTTATTAAATTCACGTATTTGTCGCGTCGCTTCATAACCATCAATTCCAGACATTTTGATATCCATTAGTATCAAATCCGTATCAGGATGAATGCGACAAAGTTCAATGGCTTCAATTCCTCCTTTAGCATGCTACCCTGTACCCACAAATATAAATATATTTGCTAGATGGAAAAATCAGATAGTCCACATTTTTTTATTTCGGATTTCAC
>CAZOEV010000085.1:0-8344 GCA_964578915.1 uncultured Lentimicrobiaceae bacterium | reverse complement strand
AAATTCTAGGATTAGGTGGTTATGCGTTGTTGTTAAGTTTTGTTTTTCAGGTGAGAGGGACTAATTCATCCGTAATATATTCCCAGCTCGCACAATACATTAGACTTGGACTATACAATACTAAATGAAGGGTGGCTTAGTTTTTCAGTAGGCCCTAATATAGCAAACATATTTAAGACAGATATCTCGAAAAAGTGACCATTGCCTTCAAAAAAAGCTGCCCGAAACCTTATTAATATTCGCGTGTTGTAAATGAAATATCCCTTCCTTCGGCTCTTTCGCTTTTTACCAATTCTTGCAGGACTTCGGGCAATGTCGACAGCTGAACGATAAAACCGTCAACCATAACAAAGTCGCTGAATAGATTACTTCCTGCCATTTTTTGAGTAGAAAACTCGGAATCGTAATAACCCATTTTAAAGAGGTCTTTTATTAGCTTGGCCTTCGCTGAGACGGTCGAATTCTTTGTTCCAAAATGTTCGCTTATTTCTGTTGCCGTTATATAGGGTTCAAATGATTTGTCGAACAAGAAATTTATCGATCCAATGGCATAAACAACTGCCGCAGCCCAAATTTCAAGCTTCCCGCTTTTGAATGGCACATCTCTTTTTCTTCCTAATTTCAAAATGAGTTTTTCGCAGAGAAGAGCGTAATCGTTATCCAATTTTTGAGTACAAAATGAGCCTGTCAGTTCCAATAATTGCTTTTCTCTGTCTTTGATTTCTTCTTTAGTCATAAGCTTCAATCTATAGTTATCACTCTACCTTAATCATTTTGCCATTGTATTGCTGATTTTCAGCTTGAATCAAGAAATAATATATCCCGGCAGGCAACGCGCTGGTGTCCAAAACTAAGCTTTGTTCACCACCTTGCTTTTTTTGTTTGAATACCTCTATTGGTTCGCCAAGTTGGTTAAATAGTGTTATAATTACCTCGGAATCCTTCCCCAGATTATAGACCAGCGTTGTTGAATTGTTAAATGGATTTGGGTAATTATTAATGGTTTTACTGATTTCTTGTTCAGCTAAAGCTGTAACAAAGGTGCAAGAGTCTGCAATTCCCGTTGAATAAAATCCAAGATGATCGTCCTGATAACACCTCAATCCTCCCGAGTAGTCAACATCACATATTACACCGCTCGCCATGCTGGCATAATTGAAAAGATAGGAGATGTCGCCCATTAATTCAACAATTTTCCCTGAATATCTCCAATGCTCCTCGACGAGTGATTGATAGGTAACATCAAAAGCAAGTAAGTCTTTATTGTTGACCGTGAGGGTATATACGGAATCCACAGTAATCAGGGTTGTGTCTGTTTGAAATGGATCCACTTCGTATATGATTACCCAAGAGCTGTCTTTTTTCGCTTTTAGGTCGTACATTATTTGGAAATCATCAACAACGGGTGAATAGAAATAAACGATGCTGTCTTCTTGGTAAACAAACTCCTTCTCATTGTAAAAGTAGCATGAGAAACCATATTCCACATCAAGCATTCTGCACAACTTTTCATTTACGACAGTGTCTTTTATGGATTCAATATGAACAAATCGTTCCTCTTCTGACATAAAAAGCCGCATGGTGTAATGCCACTCCGAACCAATAGGAGCAATTTCTTGTGCTTTGAGTTTAGCGGATGAAGAAAGTAATAGGAGACTTGTGATAATAAATAGGATTTGCTTCATGATGATTTGTTCTTGGGTCAATTAAAATATAAAAACCAATCAGTTGTTCTTTCTGCTTTATCGGCTACCTTGCTAAAGGATTCTAAAACAGCTTTGTATGAAATTCTATTTTCAAGATTCCCAAACTCCATTTCAAAACCAGTATCCTGGTTGCTGTGTTTATCTGAGGATAAAGGTAGTAAGATATTTCTTATTAGTCAACCGTTTTAGTTCAATCGTGATTCTAGTTCTCTTCTTACTTCGTCTGCTGTTGGGTCTTTAGCAATGATTATTCCTTTATCGTCAATTAGGAATATTCCACCACCTCCGCCGTCAACACCATACTTTTGCCAGATAGCATTTTTTCTGTCGAGTTCTACTAGATTTAACCAAGGCCATTTTTCCTTTTCAAGGAAATATACTAATCTTTCAGTGTTGTTAAACTCTCCGGCTACTCCAATAATATTAAATCCTTTATCTTTATATTCGTTATAAAGAGGAACCATTGTTCTGCTTCTGGCTATACATGGTGCACACCAGGTTGCCCATAAATCCAATAATACAACTTTTCCATTTAATTTTTCTGAAAGTTTTACACTATTCCCATCTAAATCAGCTGCACTAAAATCAGTATATTTTTTTCCAACTTTTATGTTTTCAATTGCATTTATGAGGTTAGAAGCCAAATCGTTATATGGATGATTAGGATTGGCTTTTGACAGTATTTGAAAATTGTTTTTTGCTAAATTAATATCTATTGTTTCTTTATTGTATATCAAATCTTTTAAGAGGAAAGAGTAAGAAACAATCGTGGGATTATTTACTATATATTCTTGCTTAAACTCTTTTTGTTCAGCGTAAATAGGTTTTAATTTAGCCTCTAATGTTTTTGCTTTTAGACTTAAGCTTTGCCCATCTTTTCTCAAATCAGCGATTTTTTTATAAAGAACGATTTTTTCATCTTGATTTTCTGCATTTCTTAGCTTGGTATTAAGAGCTTTCGCCTCATCATTTAAGTATTCGTCATTTTTAAAGAGCAAACTAAGGCTATCATGAATTGGTTTTGTCCTATCGCTAAATTTATCTTCAAAATTTTGTGTATATTTTATGAATTGGGCATTTAGATTTCCTCCTTCAACTATATTTTTATCAAACTCATCTTCAGGGTAAATAGTCAAATTAATTTCCTCATTTTCTAAAAACAAAGGCATAACCGGTCCTCCGCCATTTTCTCTGGCTTCTCCAAGAAAAAGGCTCACAGCTTCAGGGTTTTCAAGTTTAGATTCAAAATGAAATTTTCCTTTTTTAACTGGAATTTCTATTATGGAATCAAATCTCATATCTTGATTTGGTTTTACTAAAAGAATTGATTTCGTGTCAGTCCCAATAACTTTTCCATTGATTTGCAAAACTTGTTTCTTTTCAGGCGAACAGCTGAAAAAGAAAATTAGGCTTAGTAACAGGGTAAATGACGTGATGTATTTCATTTTGTTTTTTGAATTTTGTAAAACGATTATTAACCTCCAACCTGTAATTATAATCATTATATCAGTCTCGTATAGAACACTTTAAATAATATTCACACGACTTTCCTTCCCCGAAAAGTGCGAAACCCCCAAACCCCATTTCAAAGCCGCTTTCATGATCGCTGAATATTTTTATGCTATTTCTAATCCAATTCTTTTTACTAAAGCTACCAAAGGAGAATCATCACTGCTATTAAATCTCCCCATTCCAATAAGATAAGGCTCAATTTTTGAATTAACTTTTCGCGTCAAGCTCCAGGCTTTACCGACTAAATAGTCATCCTCATTTTCCGTTACTATCATAATATCAATATCGCTATCATCAGTGGCTGTGTTCGACAAATAACTGCCATACAAATAGGCTTTATCAACGAATATTCCCTCAGAGCGTAATAAGTGAATGTATTTTTTCAATAGCTCTATAACTTCTTCTTTAGCCATTCGAATAGGGTTTTAGTTTTTTCAAAATATTCAACTACTAATATACTATCTGGAAGAACAGGATTATAATCAGGATAACGTCCTTGCAACTGATACTTCATTAATATGCCAATGAAAATTTGACTTTCGTTATCAAGTTCTAAAGCGACTTTTTCTGATAGATAAATCAAGTTATGAGTTCTTGGAGCGACGTCTTCAAATTTCTTGACAACATGAGCTTTAAGGGCTTTTTCAATGACTAAATGGCAAAAAAACAATCCATGGAGAATTCGTTTTTGTCGAAGAAGCAATTCAGCTGTCAATAAATCATCATCAGCCCCTTTAGTCCAGTAGACAATTTGCTTTTTTAGGTCAATCATTTTTGTAATCTAATTTTTCAAAAATACTAAAAATAGGATTCCCCAACCCCATTTTAATACCAGTATCATGGTTGCTGTGTTTATCTGAGGATAAAATTAGAAAGATTTTTCTATTTAGCCAACCGTTTTAGTGGGAATTTGAGGTGAGGAGGTTTTTAGGCTATGCTGGTTTTGAAAATATACAATGTCAGCTGTCATTACTGGTCTTGCTTTTAGCATTCCTAATTGTTTCTAACAATCTAAAAGTGTGAATCATGTAATATTTCCTAAAAGTTGTGTAATGCTTTTTCTTATTCAGAATATCACCTTTGCAGCATTGCATAAACTTAATTTGAACTAAAATTAAACCAAAATGAAAAAGATTTTACTTGTAATTATGGGTTTGGCATTTGTGCTCAGCATTAATGCACAAACAGCCGATAAAAGGTGGAACATTGGGTTGCACATCGGGGCCAATCAATATAATGGTGACTTGGGGAATGACTTTTATAAATTCCCACAAGCATTTTATGGCTTTGGAGGACTTTCATTAACACGATTTCTTGGCAACAGGCTCGACGTTTCCCTTTTGCTAACCAAAGGCGAAATCGGCCATACAGGCGCGAGTGGTCGTTTTAAGCAACAGTTGACAACCGGAACTATCAATTTCAGATTAAACATTATCAGTGCTGAATATTATGTGAGGCCTTATGTGTTTGCCGGAGGTGGTGTTATGATGTTTGCCGATATACTGGCAGACCCAAACGGCAAAGCAGTATTCGATTTTGCCGCGCCTTCATTTGGTGCAGGTCTTAATATTCGCATGGGCGAGGCCGTAACGCTTAATCTTCAGGAAACTTTTATGTATTCGTCCAGTGATGATAAGGACGGTGTAGTTAAAAATTCAAATGACGGCTTCCTGTTCCATTCACTAGCTGTGACTTTTAATTTTGGCAAGAAAAAAGATGCTGATGTCGATGGTGTTGCTGATCGGCTCGATAAATGCCCCGATACACCTGCCGGAGTTGTAGTGGATGCCGCCGGTTGCCCCATTGATGATGATGCCGATGGCGTGCCTGATTATCTTGATAAATGTAAAAATACGCCAGCAGATGTTGAGGTTGATAGCTTTGGCTGTCCGCTTGACGAAGATAAAGACGGTGTAGCCGATTATCTTGATAAATGTCCCAAGACACCTGCTGGCGTGAAAGTTGATGCTGATGGTTGCGCCCTCGATTCTGACAATGACGGTGTGGCTGATCATCTTGATAAATGCCCGAATACACCCGATTTAGTGCAGGTTGATGAAAATGGTTGTGCGCTTGATGAGGATAATGACGGTGTACCAGACTACATGGATAAATGCCCGAATACACCTGCGGGAGCAACTGTTGACGAATTTGGCTGTACGCTGGATACCGATGGCGATGGCGTTCCTGATTACCTCGACAAATGTCCTACTGTTTTTGGGACCTTAGAAAACGACGGATGTCCTGAACTGACAAAAGAAGTCCAGACATTATTCCAGAAGGCTTTACAGGGAATCAAATTTGATACCGGCAAGTCCAGTATAAAACCAGTTTCTTTCCCGATACTTGATGCTGTTGTAAAAGTGATGCTTGAGAATCCAAATTACAAGCTTATTATTGGCGGACATACTGACAATGTTGGTGGTGATGCAATGAACATGACCCTCTCGCAAAATCGTGCTGAATCTGTCGCGGTTTATCTGATAGGCAAAGGCGTTAGCCCTGAGCGGATTTCTACTGCTGGATTTGGCGAAACCATGCCTGTTGATGACAATGCTACTTCAGCCGGCCGCACCCGTAACAGAAGGGTTGAGTTGAGTGTGGAATTTATTGAAGTCGTAACTGTTCCGGTTGAAAATTAACCTTTGCTGATACCAAGATTTAATAGTGGCTGTTCCTTAACGGGAGCAGCCTCTGTTGTTTTATTGCATTTGTATGCTTTGATAGAGAGCAATATAAAATATTGAGCTTGTCTCATAAAACTATTTGCAAAATACTTAATCCACTCCTTTTGCATCCAATTCAACGCGGTAAATTGAGGTGCGCGCAGTGATATAAAGTTGGTTTCTGTCTTTTCCACCAAAGCAAAGATTGGAGGGTTTTTCTGGCACTTCGATCGATTCTAATAAGTTGCCAGCCGGTGAAAAAATATCTACCACATTTTTCCCATTGGTTGTCAAATAAACATTTCCAGCGGTGTCGATAGTCATTCCGTCGCAGCCAAACTCAACAAAAAGTGTTTTATATGACAAAGAGCCATCTTCCTGAATGGCGTATTTATATGTTTTTCCGGCTTGGCTATCTGTAACATAGAGGGTTTTCCCGTCAGGAGTTCCGACTATTCCATTAGGTTTTTCTAAATCATTACAAACCCGCAAAACCGACTTATAGTCTGGAGAAATATAATACACATGCATGCCGTCCTGTGGAAGCTCTTGTATTTCAGAACTATATACGGGATCGCTAAAATAAACGCCTCCTTTTACATCGGGCCAAATATCGTTGGGCTGATTAAATCTGTTGCCATTATATTGTGTTGCAATGGGAAAATATTCGCCATTTGGCTTCGTCAAAGTTATTTGACCTTTTTCTCTTTCGCAAGCCAATAAATTTTCGTCTTTGTCAAAATATAATCCATTGGCGTAGCCGCTGTTTAAGCGAAAAGTGTCAAGATTGTCATCTAATGTCCAAATTAGAATCAGGTTGTTAGGAATATCGGTAAAGTAAATATTTCCCTGAGAATCAACTGCTGGGCCTTCGGTAAAGCTAAAACCGCCAGCTAATTTCTCCACTTTTTGAATACTTGAAGTTTCTGGCTCTTGATTTAGCTGTTGATTAGTTTCTTTAGCAGCATGGTTTGTGCAAGAAAGAAAGGAAAAGGCAATTAGCAAAATTGTGAGGTGTTTCATGGCAAAAATTGGTTTTTGTAAAATTTTTCTGAATGTGTTAATTTGTTTAAAATATTTTCTTAAGGATTGTAAATCTATTAATTAATGTGCAATTACGATTTTTCTATTGGGCAATGTATTTATATTGTATGTGCCTACAATGAAACTAAAGTAAATGATTGTTTCAAAAACGAGAGTAACTCAGTATTTGGCCTTTTCTTGCAAAGACTAGACAAATTAATCCTGAATAATAAGCCGCCGAATCAACTGCTGGTCTGTGTAGCCCAAGCGCACAATATACATTCCTTTTTGGAGCTGCGTAACATCCAATTGTTTGCGCTCTTGTCCTTCAACCTGCATAATAAGTTGCCCGGTAAGTGAGATGATTTCAATTTTTTCAGGAAATTTTTGATTGACTTTTCTAAAAAATAGCTGATTGGTAGCTGGAATTGGGTACATCTCCGGCAGGCTAGCCTGATCTGTAGTGTCGCTTTCCAATTTATAAAGCCATTTTACAGCTTCTTTAAACTGAGTCCGCCACAAAAACTCGTTATGCTCGCCATTTTTTACCACTTTTATAAAAACATTTTCATCCGCTATGCCTTCAGAAATTAGCAAGCCAAATACTTTTTCCATATCCTCTACCATACGTGAGCTTTCTTTGTCGCCAGCCATAAAGTAGAAACGTTGAGATTGGCTTAAATTATCGTAAAGCGCGGAGTCAAAAATTTCTGGGTTAATCCAAAAGGCTGGCGAAAAAAGTCCAAAGCTACCAAAGGTTTCCGGATAAGTAAGGCCAGCAAAATGTGCGATCAAAGCACCTAACGAGCTGCCCATAATTGTCGTGTGTTCTGCAGCTTTTTTTGTTCGAAAATTCAAATCGATATAGGGTTTGAGCTGATCTTTGATAAAGTTAACGTATTGCAGCCCTTCGCCGCCACCGTATTGGCTGTTTTCCCAAGGACAATATTCGTCAATTCGCTTGCCAGAACCATTGTCAATGCCAATTACTATCGGAACTTCTAGGCCTTCTTCAAACAAGCTGTTCAGGCTTTCGTCCACACCCCATTCGCCGGCAAAAGCAGTTGAGCGGTCAAATAAATTCTGGCCGTCTTGCATATACATCACTGGATACGCTTTCGTTGTAGTTTGATAATCGGGCGGAAGATAAATCCAAATTCTCCGATATCGGTCTAGTGTCTCCATATAAAACTGATCATCTAGTATGGAAACATTTTCCGGCAAAGTTGGGTTTTCACTGCCATTGGCCAAGTCTTCCCAGCCTGCAATAACAAGATTTAAGCTATCGGCGGTTCCAAATTGAAATTGCCGATTGGCAATAGATTGGCCGTTTTCTGTCGTTTCTACTTTGTCCCAGCTTCCACGCGTAAACTTAAAATCTTGGTTTCCAATAATATTAATATCAATAGAATACAGCTTGTTTTGCAAATGGGTAAG
>CAZOEV010000084.1:0-8475 GCA_964578915.1 uncultured Lentimicrobiaceae bacterium | reverse complement strand
GATTGCAGGTGTTCCAGCTGAGGTAACTCTCCGGCGTCAACACGCCTTTTGAGACTGTAGCTGAGCTTTTTATTCAGGCTGTCGAGCTGGCTGAAGAAGTTTTTTTGCTGGTTTTGATACACGATTTCATAGTAGCTCATCGCAACGGCTTTGCGCAGTTCGTGTGCTGTCATTTCGTAAACCAAACCGGCCATCTCGGCTTTCAGCGTTGCCATTTTGTGCTGCGCCGCATAAACTGATGGAAAAGCAAAGCTTTGTTGTATTCCCCATATTTTAAGCGGTACGCCATTATCAGCCATATTATTTTCGTCGAAATTGTAATATACACCAGTTTTTGGAAAGTCTAAAGCTGCCGTTTTTAGTTTATCAACTTTTTCACGGTTAAGTGCCGCCGCTTTTAGGCCTGAATGGTTATCCAGTGCTTTACCGATGGCGGTTTCGAGGCTTATTTTTTCCTGAGCTGGCATCAGCATGGGTAAGGCCAACAACAATAGGAGTAGGGTGATTATTTTCTTAGGAGTTTTTGCTGTTGCCGCTTTTGTATATTTTTTGCGCTCAAAAAGGCAAAATAAAACCGGCAAAACGATGAGCGTAAGCAGGGTAGCGGTTATAAGTCCGCCCACCACAACAGTTGCCAATGGGCGTTGCACTTCGGCACCGGCTGAGGTGGAAATGGCCATTGGCAAAAACCCCAGTGCAGCAGCCGAAGCGGTAAGCAATACAGGGCGCAGTCTGTCAGAGGTTCCGCGGATTATGAGTTCGCGCATAGAGGTGATGCTTTCGTCTTTCTGTAGTGCTTTAAAATGTTCAATCAGCACAATGCCATTAAGCACGGCAATGCCAAATAATGCAATAAATCCAACGCCTGCCGAAATGCTGAAAGGCATGCCACGTAAAGCCAACAGCAAAATACCGCCCACTGCTGAAAGTGGAATGGCGGTATAAATCAATAAAGCAGTTCGCAGTGAATTAAAAGCAAGATGCAGCAGTACAAAAATCAGTAGCAGAGCTATCGGTACGGCAATAGCGAGGCGGTTTCTGGCACTTCGCAGGTTTTCAAACTGTCCACCATAAGTAATGGAGTAGCCGGGCGGCAGGTCAATATGTTTGTTTATCAGCACTTGAACATCGCCTACCACCGATTCCAGGTCGCGTCCACGGACATTCACGCCCACTACGATACGGCGGCGGGTGTCGTCGCGCGATATTTTTGCCGGTCCTTTGTCGAAGCGCACATCGGCGATCTCGCGAAGCGGCACCTGGTGGCCGTTTGGCATGGGAATAAAGGTGTTGCGCAGGTTTTCAATATCTTGGCGGTAGGCGTTTTTGTATCGAATTACCAAGTCGAAGCGTTTCTCTCCTTCAAAAATTTCACCGGCTTTAAGGCCCGCAAAACCCATGGAGATTACTTTATTTACGTCATCAACAGTTAATCCAAAAAGTGCCAGCTTGGTGTAGTCGTAGGAAATTGTCATTTCGGGCAGGCCGACAACTTTTTCCACAATCACATCCGAAGCGCCTTCCACGGGGTCTATCAGCGTTTTCATTTGTTGGGCCAAACGGTTGAGCACAGCCATATCTTCACCAAAAATTTTGATGGCAACATCGGCTCTTGTGCCGGTAATCAGTTCGTTAAAGCGCATCTCAATAGGTTGCGTAAACTCATAGTCGATACCCGGAATTACCGATAGTGCCTCTTTGAATTGGTTGGCCAGCTCGTCTTTGCTACTGGCAGTAACCCATTCGCTGCGAGGCTTTAACGTGATAATAATATCGCTTTCCTCCATCGACATGGGATCGGTTGGCACTTCGGCAGCACCAATGCGGCTCACCACCTGATTTACTTCTGGAAACTCAAGAAGAATCTGCTCCATGCGCGTTGTAAGCGCAATGGTGTTGCTGAGTGTAGTTCCGGTTTTCAGCACCGGCTGTATCACAAAATCGCCTTCGTCGAGCGTGGGAATAAATTCACCACCCATCCTGCTGAAAATATAACCTGAACCTACTAATAAAACCAGTGTTAAACCGATAACGAGGCTTTTATTGTTGAGTGCCCAGCTTATAGAAGGTTCATATAGCTTGTTGAGTGCGCCAATAAGTCTGGTAGAGATATTGCTTTGCTTTTTGGCGGGTTTTAAAAACATGGATGATACTACTGGAACGTAAGTGAAGCCCAGCAGCATAGTGCCCAGCAAGGCAAAGGTAAAGACCTGCGCCATTGGGGTAAACATCTTTCCTTCGATACCTGAAAGTGACAAAATGGGAATAAAAACGATGATGATAATAAGCTGCCCGAACATAGCCGATCGGGTGAGATCGCTGGCACCTTCGAGTGTGATTTTATCGATCATTTTTTGTTGTTCATCTCCCTTTAGCGACAGCAGCTTATCACGGTTTCGGCTAATTTGAAAGGCGATAAATTCTACAATGATTACAGCGCCATCAATGATAATTCCAAAGTCGATAGCACCGAGACTCATCAGGTTGGCATCTACTTTAAATAGGTGCATCATGCTAAGTGCAAAAAGCAAACTAAGTGGAATAACGGAAGCCACCACCAAACCCGATCGTATGTTTCCAAGCAAAATCACGACCACAAAAATCACGATCAGACAGCCCAGAATAAGATTTTCAGCAATGGTTGTAGTTGTTTTCTTTATCAGTGTGCTGCGATCTAAGAAACCGTTAATGCTAATCCCTTCGGGAAGACTTTTTTGAACCTCTGCCACCCTTTCTTTCACATCGCGAATCACCTGGTCAGAGTTAGCCCCTTTGAGCATCATCACCTGTCCCAGCACTTTTTCGCCTTCACCATTAGCTGTAATGGCACCAAAACGGGTGGCATGGCCAAACTGAACGTTTCCTATATCTTTTACGCGAATGATAACACCTTCTCGGTTGTGCACCACAATATTTTGTAGGTCCTCAACAGAAGTTGCAAGGCCTTCGCCACGAATAAAATAACTTTGGTTTTGTTTTTCAATATATCCGCCGCCCACTACTGCGTTATTGGTTTCGAGCGCGCGATAAACATCGGCAATACTGATATCCATGGCATGCAGCACCTCAGGATTTACAGCCACTTCATATTGTTTTAAATAACCTCCCCAGGTATTTACTTCTACTACGCCATCAATACCCGAAAGCTGTCGGCGTACAATCCAGTCCTGAATTGTGCGCAAATCAGTAATAGAATAAACACTGTCGTATTCAGGCTCAACTTCGAGGATATACTGATAAATTTCGCCCAGACCTGTTGAAATAGGCCCCATGAATGGGCTGCCGAAGCCTTGCGGAATGTTTTCGATGGCGACATTCAGCTGTTCTGTAATCAGCTGCCGGGGCAGATACGTACCCATATTATCATCAAAAACCAGCGTTACCACCGAAAGTCCAAACTTGGAGACCGAACGTATTTCGGTGAGGCCGGGTAAATTGGCCATAGCCAGCTCCACCGGATAGGTGATAAAACGCTCCACATCGAGCGTGGATAAATTGCGTGATGTGGTGATAACCTGCACCTGATTGTTGGTAACATCTGGCACGGCGCCAATAGGAATATGCGTGAGCGAATAAAGCCCTAAGCCAGCCATAGTTGCTGTGAGGAGCAAAACGATAAGTTTATTGGCAAGGCTGATTTGAATAATTTTCTTTAGCATTTTTGAGATGGTTTATGCTTTTTGCTGGCAATGTATGTTAACAGTATGTGGTGTTTGAGGCAATACAGAATCTACTTTAGATTAAAACTGGTAAAGTTACTTTGCTTTGATTAATTTTTTGATTAAGATTTTCTTAGGATTTACTTAAAATAATTAACATGCTTTTGAAGCGTCATTAATATAGCCCCAAAGTTAGGGATTTAGTTTCTAACCTACCCATTGAAGTTTAATAAATTTTTGCAAATACTTTTTCCAAGATTGGTTTTCGACTTGACATAATAATCTGTAGTCTAATTAGTTAATAATCATACGAATAAGCTATTTTTTCTAATTACTTTCATGATGTTTTTTTACTTCAGTCAGAATGAAATTTTATTTAGAATCTTTCTAAATATCTGGGTTTTTTTTCTGAGCATTTAAAATAGAAAAATATCTCGAAGGCTGTAATAACTTCATTACAAGGTAAATAGGATATTTTCGCCTAATTTTTTATTCGTTTGCGTATTTATGAGATTTAATAGATGTGTTGTTTTTAAAGTCGCATTAAGTTACTTTTATACTTTATAAAACCAATTTCATCTTTATTTAAATGTCAAAAACAGTAAATCGTATCGTGAACGCATTTTATGGTTTAGTTGTATTATTTGCTACACTATTTATTGCTTTTCAGGCGTATGATTATTATGCTACTCCTATAGAATCAAGGTTTTTTCACACTTCTCATGAAATGTTTAAACCCAGTGGTTTTGCCGGTCATGGCTTAGGCATTTTGGGGTCGCTTTTTATGATTATTGGCGTAGGGTTATATATGGCCAGGAAACGTATAAAAGTATTTAGAAGAATGGGTTTACTTAAACACTGGCTTGAGTTTCATATCTTTTTATGCACTCTTGGGCCAATTTTGGTACTATTTCATACTGCATTTAAATTTGGTGGTATTGTGGCCATTAGTTTTTGGAGTATGGTAGCTGTTTTTGCTAGTGGAATAATAGGCAGGTTTATATATCTTCAAATACCGCACACAATTGAGGGTCGAATGATGAGCAGGAGCGATATCCAAAGGGTAATTGCGGATACTCAGATTCGGATCAATCAGCGTATTGATAGTGAAACAACAAAAAATGAGCTTTTTGATATTTTTGAGACCTTGGGTTCGGAAATGGATAATGAGCAGGCAATAGACTATAAATCTACCAAAAAGAAAATTAATAGCATTCTTAAACAGGGGGATGTCGACCCGAAGACGAGCAGGGAAGTGTTGAATCAAATAAAACATGACTTCTCACTCCGCAAAAGAATTAAGCGCCTTGAGCTTATGCAAAATCTATTTAGGTATTGGCATGTGGCACACCTTCCATTCGCCATATTAATGCTTTTGATTATGATCATTCACGTAGTAGTTACTTTATTATTTGGTTATAAATGGATATTTTAGCAATAGGATATTTTGCCGAAAAAATGCTTATTTACGGATCAGTATTCGTGCTTTTTGCGCTGATAATACTGTTTTATTTAGGACGATTAAGAAGTCAGTCGAAGAAAGTTGAGGCGAAAATTAAACAGGCACAGTTAGATGGAATTTATGAACCTGTTTCTTTGCACCCTGTGATTAATCCCAATAAATGTATTAAGAGTGGTGCCTGCATTTCAGCTTGTCCCGAAAAGGACATCATAGGAATTTTAAATGGTAGGGCAACCACCATAAACGCTTCGCGATGCATCGGTCATGGTGCTTGTTTTCATGCCTGCCCTACCGAAGCTATTTCACTGCATATTGGCACTGCGGAAAGAGGCGTTGATTTGCCACATGTGAACCAGTATTTCGAAAGCAATGTACCCGGAATTTATATTGCAGGCGAACTGGGAGGTATGGGGCTGATAAAAAATGCTGTGGAACAGGGACGCCAAGCCATCGAAAACCTTTCCAAGGCCTTGCCAAAAAAACATTCAGCTGAATTTGATTTGGCTATTATTGGAGCAGGTCCGGCTGGTATTTCAGCCGCTCTTACTGCCAAAAAAATTGGATTAAAAGCTGTTACACTGGAGCAAGATACTTTAGGAGGAACGGTTTTTACTTTTCCGCGTTCAAAAATTGTGATGACATCTGCTATGCACTTGCCGCTTTATGGTAAATTGAAACTTTATGAAACCACCAAACAGCAACTGTTAGATATTTGGAACGAAGCCTTGTCAAAAAATAATATTGAGATACGTGAGCATATCAAAATCGAAAAAATTTCAGAACACAATGACCATTTTCTGCTTACGCCAGCTGTGGGTGAGCCACTAAGTGCGCGCATGGTTTTAATAGCCATAGGTCGTAGAGGAACGCCGCGAAAATTAGGAATAACAGGCGAGATGAGTCAAAAAGTAGCTTATCGCCTGCTCGAACCGGAGGACATACACAACAAAAAGATTTGCGTTGTAGGCGGTGGCGATTCGGCTATTGAGTCAGCATTGCTTTTGTGTGACCAAAATGAGGTGATTTTGTCTTACCGAAAAGAAGCATTTCAGCGCTTGAAAGTAAAAAATCAGGAACGAATTAATCAGACAATAGAGCAGGGAAAAATCAAAATGATCTTCAACTCAAACCTGAAATCTATTGACGAGAAGTCAATAAATATTGATATTGATGGCCAACAGCAGCAACTCGAAAATGATTTGGTTTACATTTTTGCTGGCGGCGAACTTCCAACTAAATTTTTGGAGAATGCCGGAATTCAGATTACAAAAAAACACGGAGAAGCTCTTTTAAAGCATTAAAAAAGAAATGATTATCAAATATCTAATAGTATTTATGCTGGCAATTGCCGGATTACTTTTGCCCAAGCTTTTATCTGCGCAATTATCGCCTGGCGACCTTGCCGAACCACATGCACATCTTGAAGGTTTGAGTAATTGTACGCTATGTCATGAACTGGGCAAAAAAGTGAACGACAAACTATGTCTTGATTGCCATGAGCTGCTTAATGAAAGAATTTTTGAAAACAAAGGATATCACGCTTCAACTGAAGTAAAAGAAAAGGCTTGTATTGCATGTCACAGCGATCATCACGGACGGAGTTTTAAAATCATAAACTGGGATACGACCACCTTTAACCATGATCTGACTGGCTATATCCTGGAAGAAAAACATGCAGAAGCAAAATGTAAATCCTGCCATAAAAAGACAAATATTTCTAACCACGAAATAAAGGAAAAAAAGTTTTCCTACTTGGGATTGTCAACTGAATGCCTGAGTTGTCATGACGATTACCATCAGCAAAGTCTGGATAAAGATTGCCTAAAATGTCATGATTTCAAAGGTTTTAAGCCGGCAGCTGGTTTTGACCATCAGCAAACCGCTTTCCCGTTGGTAGAAAAACACCTTGATGTTGAATGTTTGGAGTGCCATCCAGTGCAGGATAAAAACGGCAAAGAGTTTCAACTATTTCAACCGCTGGAGTATCAAAGCTGTGTGGCCTGCCATGAGGATATCCACAACGGAAAATTTGGGAATGATTGCAAAAAGTGCCATTCCGAAGCGTCATTTCTCCAGATAAAAACACTCAATAATTTTAATCATTCATTAACAAATTATCCTTTAACGGGTCAGCATCAATTTGTTGCGTGCAAGGCGTGTCATAAAACAAGCTATACTGATCCGCTCAGTCATAAACGCTGCATGGATTGCCATGAGGATTATCACAAAGCTGATTTTACACAGACGAATAAGCTGTCGGATTGTGCCGACTGTCATTCCACCAATGGATTTATGCCAAGCAGTTTTGGTATCGAAAGGCATCAGCAGAGTAGTTTTGTATTGCGCGAAGCCCATTTGGCAACGCCATGTTTTGCTTGTCATTTAAAAGAGAATCGCTGGGAATTTAGAGATATCGGGCAGTTATGTGTTGATTGTCATAGTGATCCACACAAGCCAGCAATCAGCCAAAAATACTATCCCGAATCAGATTGCCGTTCGTGTCATAGCGAGCAAAGCTGGCGTCAAATTCAGTTTGATCATACAGAAACGGGTTATGAGCTATTAGGCCAGCATCAGGCAACAACTTGCCGCGACTGTCATTTCAAAACGGATGAAGTAACGAGTACTATCCAACATGTTTTTAGCGAATTATCGGCTGCCTGTAGCAGCTGTCACACGGATCAACACGCGGGTCAATTTATTGAAAATGAATTAAATAACTGTAGTAGTTGTCATAACAGCGAAGCTTGGCAACCCGTTCTTTTCAACCATGAGCTCACCCGTTTTGCGCTGGAAGGCGCACATGCAAACCTGACTTGCCAGGATTGTCATAAGCCTGCAAGTATCAACAACCAATTTGTTATTAATTACAAAATCGACTACCAATGCGAAGCTTGTCATTAACCCTTTTATTGCTATGCAATATTGTTTTTTTGTCTGCGCAAAACCCTCATGGCGATCAGCTAAAACAGAGCTGTAGCGATTGTCATAATTCAAAAGGTTGGAAGTTGATTTTAGGTAGCTATCCATTTGATCATATTACCACCGGATTTAAACTCGACGGCCAACATGCCAATACCGATTGCATAAGCTGCCATTCCACACTTATTTTTGATCAGGCTGATCCTTCTTGTATCAGTTGCCATACTGATATGCACCAACAAACTACCAGTTTGGAATGTGGCAGTTGTCATACCACCAGCTCTTGGATTGTAAACAATATTACTCAAATTCATCAAATGAGTCGCTTTCCATTGCTGGGGGCGCATTTCACAGCAGACTGCATTGATTGTCACACATCTGCCAGCACACTAAATTTTGAGCCTTTAGGCATAGATTGTATCGACTGCCATG
>CAZOEV010000083.1:6782-8483 GCA_964578915.1 uncultured Lentimicrobiaceae bacterium | reverse complement strand
AACCCAGCGCGCTAAACAAATGCCATAAAAAATGCGTTCCCTGCGGAAAAAATGGAAAATAATGCACGTCCAATTGCCTAAACAACAGTGCGATAGCAAAAGAAAACAAGACCAAAACCATCGCCGTTAAACCTTTAAAATCGGTGCGTTTTAGCACAATTCCGAGAGGCATCAAAACCAAGAGGCCAGAAATAGCGTATGACAAATTGATGCCCAAATGACCGCCAAGCTGATTAAAAAGCAAGACGCGCAAGGCAAAAACCGGCACTAAAATCAGGAAAATCTGCCACCATTTTGGCAGGATTTTTATCCAGAAATAAATTGCCAGCCCAAGCATTAGCAAAGCTGATGGTAAAATATCAAGCATTAAAAATACAGTACTCATCCTGAAAGCATGAAAAAGCGTGCTGCCCAATCCGCCCAAAAATACCATACTGATGGCGAAAAGAAAAAATAGGTTTTTGCTTGCAGCTTTCCGGTAACGCCATAGCCAATACATAGCCGGAAGCATCATAATTACAGAACTAACCGCATTCCAGGGCTCCACAATAAGCTGCTCAGGATGATATTCGGCATAGCGCGGTCCACCATCAGCAAGCCGCTGATTTGCCCATTCTTGAATCACTGTCAAAAAATCCAGACCAGAAATCATTAACAATTTGCTCATTTGTAAAACGGATAATCGGTAAATCCCCTGTGATCGCCGCCATAAAAGGTGTCGACATTGTATGGATTGAGCGTTTTATCGTGCGCATAGCGAAAAACAAGGTCAGGATTGGATATAAAATCACGGCCAAAAGCTACCATATCAGCCAAATCAGTTTTTAAGGCAGCTTCGGCTGTTTCAAAAGTATAGCCGGCACTTGTAATCAGTTTGGTTTTTATCAAAGGCCGAAAATGATGCGTTGGGCTTTTCAAATACTGATCGAGGCCTTCTATGGTATGCGGAAACGGCTCAATCAGATGGATATAAGCCAGCTCAAAAGTATTGAGTTGTGCAATAAAATACGCGAAGGTTTCGATAGGTTTGCTATTGCGCACACCAAAATTTGTTCCTGACGGACTCAGACGGATGCCAACACGATCAGCGCCAATTTCCTGCACCACAGCTGCCGTAACTTCCAAACCAAAACGGGCTTTGTTGGCTATGTTTCCGCCATATTCATCCTCGCGAAGATTACTGTTGTCATTTAAAAACTGCTCGATCAAGTAGCCGTTTGCACCATGAATTTCCACACCATCAAATCCTGCTTCAATAGCATTGCGCGCAGCTTTGCGGTAATCTTCAATAGTTTGCAAAATCTCTGCTTTTGTAAGCGCATGAGGCACCACCGGATCTTTTTTACCTTGGAGTGTGGTAACATGACCTGTCTCAGCCACAGCAGACGGTCCAACTGGAAGTCCGCCATCAATTTGTATTAGCGGATGCGAATGCCGCCCAACATGCCAAAGCTGACAAAAAATACGTCCGCCTTTCGCATGAACAGTATCCGTAACCAGTTTCCATCCTTCAATTTGCTCCTTATTATAAATTCCAGGCGTATTAGGATAACCTTGGCCTTTAGGCGAAATCTGAGTTGCCTCACTAATGATTAATCCGGCACTGGCGCGCTGCTGATAATATTCTGCATGTAAATTGTTAGTTACAAATCCTTTGGCCGCCCGCTGACGCGTAAGTGGCGCCATAGCAAAACGGTTTGA
>CAZOEV010000083.1:2888-6772 GCA_964578915.1 uncultured Lentimicrobiaceae bacterium | reverse complement strand
TTAACTATAAAAGAACAATTTCAACAAGAAAAAATCGGTTTGATAATTGTAAATTTCCAACTTTAATCGGTTCTATAAGCAATTTAGACATCTTGAACTTTTTGTTTTAAAAATATGGTTTTAACTGAAAGCTTCCATTAAACAATTTTTTATGTAGATTTGTTCTTAATAACAGCAACAGTTTTAAATACAAATCTAATTAAAATGCCTTACTACATTAGCAGAGGACAAGTGCCACATAAGCGACACACGGTTTTTCGTAAGCCCGACGGTGATTTATATGCCGAGGAACTTGTTTCTACAGAAGGATTTTCTGATGTATATTCTTTGATTTATCATGCTTTTCCGCCAACTTTTGTGAAAGAAATTGGTGAGGCCATTGCCGTAAAACCGGAAGTGGCGCTCGAAAATAATATGCAGCACCGCAGCTTTTTCGGTTTTAAAGTTGAGCCAAAAGCTGATTATTTAGAAAGTCGTGTGCCAGTTTTGGTCAATAGCGACGTGTATATTAGTCTGGCAGCGCCAAAAGAATCGATGAAGGACTATTTCTTTAAAAATTCGCAAGCCGACGAGATGATTTTCATCCATGAAGGCAGCGGAAAATTGCATAGCGTGTTTGGCAGCATTGAATTTGTTTATGGCGACCACCTGATTATTCCACGCGGAACAATTTACCAGATGGAGTTCGACACGCCCGATAACAGGCTATTTATTGTTGAATCCTTCCATCCGCTGCGGTTTCCAAAGCGTTATGTAAACAAAAACGGACAACTATTGGAGCATTCACCCTTTTATGAACGTGACCTGAAAGTGCCACAAAATTTGGTAACTCACGACGAAAAAGGTGATTTTCTGGTAAAAATAAAACGCGACGATCTGCTATTTCCTTACACCTATGGCTCGCATCCATTTGATGCCATTGGCTGGGATGGCTGCCACTATCCTTTCGGACTTTCTATCCACGATTTTGAGCCGATTACAGGCCGCATCCATCAGCCGCCACCAGTGCATCAAACCTTTGAAACACCGGCATTTGTTACCTGCGCCTTTGTTCCACGCCTCTATGACTACCATCCTGAGGCCATTCCGGCGCCTTACAACCACAGCAATGTTGATTCTGACGAGGTGCTGTATTATGTGGACGGCGATTTTATGAGTCGAAATCATATCGAACGAGGCATGATTACACTACACCCGATTGGCATTCCACATGGCCCACATCCGGGCGCCGCCGAAAGAAGTATCGGCAAAACAAAAACGGAGGAGTTGGCCGTGATGGTTGACACCTTTAAGCCGCTAAAACTGACAAAGCAGGCGATGGGCATCGAAGACCCTAGTTATTATAAAAGTTGGAAAATTTAAATAAAACCTATTATGAGCAATACAGATTTTTTACCGATTAACGGAACAGATTACGTGGAGTTTTACGTTGGCAATGCCAAACAGGCTGCACATTTTTATCAAACAGCTTTCGGTTTTCAGCCGTTGGCCTACGCCGGATTAGAAACCGGACTTAAAGACCGCGCCAGTTATGCCTTGCGACAGGATAAAATTACATTTGTTTTCACTACAGCGCTAACACCCGATTCGCCCATTGCCGAACACCAAAAACTGCATGGCGATGGTGTCAAAGTAATTGCACTTTGGGTAGAAGATGCCCGCAAAGCCTACAAAGAAACCACCAAAAGAGGCGCGCGCTCCTATATGGAACCAAAGGTTAATATCGACGAAAATGGTGAAGTAGTGATGAGCGGAATATATACTTATGGAGAAACTGTGCATCTGTTTATTGAGCGCAAAAATTATTTTGGCCCATTTTTACCAGGATTTAAAAAATGGAACCCCAACTACCGCCCCAGCGATGTTGGGCTAAAATATGTGGATCATATCGTGGGTAATGTAGATTGGGGCGAAATGGATAAATGGGTGAATTTTTATGGCTCAGTAATGGGCTTTGAGCAATTGATTTCATTCGACGACCAAGACATTTCTACGGAATATACCGCCCTGATGAGCAAGGTGATGGCCAACGGAAATATGCGTATTAAATTCCCGATTAATGAGCCAGCCAAAGGTAAGAAAAAATCACAGATTGAAGAATATATCGATTTCTATCATGGCTCTGGCGCACAGCATGTTGCCATGGCAACCGATGACATCGTGAAAACCATCGAGCAATTGAAAGCTAGAGGTGTAGAGTTCCTGCGCGTACCAGATGTTTATTATGATACAGTGATGGATCGCGTGAAAGAAATTGATGAAGACCTTGAGGTACTCAAAAAATTAAATATACTGATCGATCGCGATGAAGAAGGCTATCTGTTACAGCTTTTCACCAAGCCGGTGGAAGACCGCCCCACTGTTTTCTTTGAAATAATTCAGCGCAAAGGTGCTAAATCTTTCGGAAAAGGAAACTTTAAGGCTTTATTTGAAGCCATTGAGCTGGAGCAAGAAAGCAGAGGAACGCTTTAATGTTGTTTTTTGATGACCTGATTACTTCTTTATGATTGTTTTACATTAATAATTAGCGAAAAAGCCAAACGAATAAAAATTCGTAAATCATTTAGTAATCGACTCATCTTAAAAGCATAAAAAAACGCTTAGCCTCAGATAATAATACGATTCTTTGAGGCTAAGCATTTAAACTGATTTGAATAAAAAACCAAACACAATCATGTTAAAATCTAATAATCCGGAACTCACTTCCTGGATTGACGTAGCACAAGAAAGTGATTTCCCGATACAGAATTTACCTTACGGAATTGCCTCTTCTGGCGATATGGTTTTCGCCTCAACCAGGGTTGGGGATACCGTTATTGACCTCTCCGTTTTGGCTGATTTCGGCTATTTTGATAGCCTTTCCATTTCTGATTTAACTGTCTTTTATCAAAAAACCTTGAACGACTTGGCGGAGCTACCAAAAGCCACACGCATGGAAATTCGGGAGCGACTTTCTGCCCTTTTCTCTTCGGAAAATAGCGAATTACGCAACAATGAGGAAGCCAGAATTCTGGCCGTACATTCCATTAACAAAATAAAAATGTTGTTGCCAGTAAAAATTGGCGACTATACCGATTTTTACTCCAGCATCGAACATGCCACCAATGTAGGCGTCATGTTTCGCGACCCTGCCAATGCCTTGCTTCCTAACTGGAAACATTTGCCGGTAGGTTATCACGGACGCGCCTCATCCATTGTAGTTTCAGGCACTGATGTTCATCGACCTAAAGGTCAAACCCGTCCAGATAATGATCAGCCGCCGATTTTTGGTCCTTCCAAACAATTGGATTTTGAGCTGGAAATGGCTTTTATTACATCGGCTAAAACAGCACTTGGCGACTCGATTTCTGTAGCTGATGCCGAAGATGCCATTTTCGGTCTTGTGCTGTTTAATGACCTTTCTGCCCGCGATATGCAGCGCTGGGAATATGTGCCACTAGGGCCATTTTTGTCCAAAAGTTTTGGCTCTGTAATTTCACCTTGGGTAATTACTATGGAAGCCCTGGAGCCTTTCAGAACGCAAGGCCCACAGCAGGAACCGGTAGTTTTGCCCTATTTACAAAGCAAAGGAGCACACAATTTCGATATCGAGCTACAAGTAGCCATTCAGCCGCAAAATAGTGATGCCGCTTTGGTATGTCAGTCCAATTTCAAATATATGTATTGGAATATGGCTCAACAACTTGCACATCAAACAGTGGCAGGCTGCAATATCAATCCGGGCGATATGTATGCCTCAGGAACCATCAGTGGCCCCACACCTGATTCATACGGCTCCATGCTTGAGCTAAGCTGGAAAGGCACCAAAAAACTGCCTATGAAAGATGGCAGCGAAAGGACTTTCATCCTCGACAACGACACCATTATTATGCGTGGCCAAGCCA
>CAZOEV010000083.1:0-2788 GCA_964578915.1 uncultured Lentimicrobiaceae bacterium | reverse complement strand
AGCGAAAGGACTTTCATCCTCGACAACGACACCATTATTATGCGTGGCCAAGCCAAAAAAGGAAAGCTGCGCATTGGCTTTGGCGATTGTGTTACTAAGATTTTACCTTCGAAATAGTCCGCTTTATATGATGACAATAAATCCTTACAAATTTGATCAGCAAAAGCTGCACCGCCTGATGCTGGGCAGCATTGCGCCGCGGCCTATTGCCTTTGCAAGCACCGTTGACAAGGACGGCAATCCGAATCTCTCGCCTTTTAGTTTTTTCAATGCTTTTGGCGTGAATCCTACTACTTTAATTTTCTCGCCTTCGCGTCGCGGGCGCGATAACACCACCAAAGACACTTTTGAAAACCTAAAGCAAGTGCCTGAAGTAGTGATAAATATGGTAAATTACGCACTGGTTCAGCAGATGAGCCTGGCCAGTTCTGAGTTTGCGCGTGGGGTGAATGAATTTACTAAGGCAGGCTTAACGGCCATCGCTTCCGAAACGATCAGGCCATTTCGGGTGGCCGAATCGCCTGTACAGTTTGAGTGCAAGGTGCGCCAAATTATCGAAACCGGCGATGGTCCGGGAGCTGGAAACCTAGTTATTTGTGAGATTCAGCGCATGCATATCAATGAAGATGTGCTGGACGAGAAAGGCGAGATTGACGTACAGAAAATCGATCTGGTGGGTCGGCATGGCGGCAACTATTATGTGAGAGCGCACGGGGAAGCTAATTTCATTGTTCCAAAACCACTTGCCAAACCTGGAATAGGCATTGACGTTCTGCCTGACAAAATAAAGCACCATCAGCTGCTAAGCGGTAATGATTTGGGGCAGTTGGGTAATTTATCTGGCTTTCCTGATGAAGAAATGCTGGCACAGTTGAAAGCTGAAAAACCCACCAATCAAACAGTTAAAGCTACAATTAGCCAAGCCAAAGCCTTAATTTTAGAAAATAAACCTAATGAAGCATTGGCATTACTGATTTCTTGGCTATAAAATTAGCGCAACATTTGCAGAGATCCTTTAAAATAATCGGCTTGAGAATTGGCCGATTTTTTTGTTTAATGACTGTTTTACAATGGCTTACAGACTCATTTTTCTTATTTAGAATAATACTAATTAGGGGGAAAACTGATGTTTTATTAATATTTCAGTTAAATTTGTCAGCGATTGCTTAAATTAACAAAATTATCGTTTCAAAAATTGATTAAATGTTAACCATGATGAAAAAATTTTATGCCTCTTTTGCTTTTGGCAAAAGTCTTTTAATTGCAGGAATTGTTGCTACAACAAGCCTGCTTTTTAGTTCTCAACTCAACGCCCAGGATTTAGCCATTGATTTTGGTAAATCCGCTATGGGAACACAAATGATTGAGGACAATATGCAACTTTTCAGTGCCAGTTTTTCCTATCCTGGAATCAGCACCTTTAAGGTTGAAACTTCCAAAGGAAATTTTAATGAAATTGGGATTCCTAATGCCTTTTCGGTAGGTAATTTAGGTACACCAAAACTTCCTGCCACCAAAGAACTGATTGAAATTCCTTTTGGTGCAGAAGTTTCTGTTGAAGTTATTAGCTATAGCGTAAGTGAATATAAATTAAGTGATTACGGCATCGACCAGCAGATTATGCCGGTTCAGCCATCACTTCGTAAAGACCAAGCGATTGATGAAATCACTTTTGAATACGACAGCAAAGCTTATCAAAAAGATGAGTTTATTCAACACGAAATCGCTACTGTTGAGATTCTTGGCGTGATGCGCAGTTTCCGTATTGCCCGCCTCACCATTGCTCCGGTAAGCTACAACCCTGTTCAGGGAATTATCCGGGTTTATAACGACATTGAAGTTCAGGTTAGCTTCACCAATGTGGACGAAAGCCTGACTGAATATGTTAAAACCTCTACCAATTCTCCTTATTTTTCAGTAATGCAACAGGCATTTTTGAATAATCCTACCAGCAGAGAATATCCTGAGCATCCTGATTTGGTAAATTATCCAGTAAAATACCTTATCGTTTCCGATAGAATGTTTGAGGAAGACTTAGCTCCTTTCATTGCCTGGAAAACTAAAAAAGGTTTTGATGTAATTGTTGCTTATACCGATGATATTGGAACAAGCTACGGAGCTATCCAAACATATATTCATGAGCAATATAACAATGGAACATCTACAGATCCTGCTCCAAGTTTTGTGCTCTTAGTAGGTGATACGCCGCAAATTCCTGCCACACAGGGTTCTTCATCAGGGAAAATGACTGACCTTTATTATGCGAGCGTTGATGGCGACTATTTCCCTGAAATGTATTATGGACGTTTTTCCGCCAGAACCAGTGCCCAGCTCTTGCCTTATATTGAGAAGACTTTATATTATGAGCAGTATCAATTTGAAGATGCAAGCTATCTGGATGATGTAACTTTAATTGCTGGCGGCGATGGCACTTGGAATCCACGTGTAGGCCAGCCAACTGTGCTTTACGGCACCGAAAACTATTTTAATGAAGCCCATGGATATGAAAATATTTATACGTACCTCACTAGCCCTTACACTGGTTGTTATGATGCCGACCGCATTGCTGTAAGTATGATCAACTATACTGCTCATTGTAGCGAAACTTCCTGGGGTGATCCCAGCCTTTCACAGTCAACCGTAAACAATTTTACCAATCAGGACGAATATCCACTTGCAGTAGGAAACTGCTGTTTGGCTGCCGATTTTGGATATCCTGAATGTATGGGCGAAACCTGGATGCGTGCTCCTAACAAAGGTGCTGTAGCGTATATTGGTTCATCACCAA
>CAZOEV010000082.1:0-8492 GCA_964578915.1 uncultured Lentimicrobiaceae bacterium | reverse complement strand
GTAATTCCTTCGGCACCAAATTGTTGACAATCGACGGCAACTTTTTGAACGTCAGGAACCTGACCTCCACGGGCATTACGCAAAGTGGCTATTTTGTTGATATTTACGCTGAGACGAATCATAGGATATACAATTAGAGGTTTTAGCCAGCTTTGCGCCGACAAATTCAAGCGAAATTAAGCATTTTATAGCTTTTTGAAGCCCCCAATTAAATCAGAACACCTATTTTTGACCACATTTTTAGACTTTTGGTGAAGTTTATTTTTGTCTATTTTAACATATAATCCAATTCACATCATGCGCGTTGTAATACAAAGAGTTAGCAAAGCAAAAGTTGAAATTGAAGGCGTTTTGAAAGCTGAAATCGAAAATGGTATGTTGGTACTACTTGGTATTGAAAGTGCCGACGAGCAAGCAGATGCCGATTGGCTTTGTGCCAAATTATCGAAACTCAGAATTTTTTCAGATGAGGCAGGACAGATGAATCTTGACAACAAAACTGTTAATGGCGCATTTTTGGTAGTGAGCCAGTTTACGCTTCACGGCAATGCAAAAAAAGGTAATCGACCTTCATTTATCCAAGCTGCAAGGCCCGAGCAGGCGATTCCGTTGTATAATTATTTTGTTGAAAAGCTTGAAAAGCTCTCTGGATGCGCAGTAAAAACCGGAGAATTTGGCGCCAATATGCAAATCACCTTAGTGAATGATGGCCCTGTAACTTTAATTATTGATACCGCAGAAAATCGGTGAGACAAAGCTATTCCAGATGAGGTTTTTGTTTAATAATTTTAGAATTGAAAACAAAAACTCAAATCAGCTAACTTTAAAATACTGCGGCATAACTGTTTCGCGGAATTTAAAAATTCCTTCCACTTTTTTCTTTACGAAAAGCCAGTGCGCAAAACGCCCTAATATTCCCAACGGCAAACTGTAGCTTACTATATCTGTCATTTCCACGCCTTTGTCTGTCTGCTTAAAATGATGTTCGTGGTGCCACATTGTATAAGGCCCGATACGTTGTTCATCGACAAAAAATGACTTATCTTCTACATGCGTAATTTCTGTTACCCAAAGTGTTGGAATTCCGGCAATTGGCCGCACTTTATAAGAAATAATATGGCCAGGATACATTTTGCCTTGACCTCCGGTGAGGATTTCAAAACCCATCGCTTTAGGCGTTATTTTCTGAAGATTTTTTGGTGAACTGAAGAAGTCCCAGACCTCTTCGAGCGGTGCCTGAATCAGGCTTTTGGTTTGTAGTGTGTACATAGTATGTTTTTGTGCTTTTAAAACAGCAGAAAGCACGAAAGGTTCAGGAATAGTAAACGGCTTAAAATTCCTAAAAAATCACCAATCAAAGATTGCTTTTTAAAAACTGCAGTACACTTTTTTCAATCCGTGTCGTGGGATTTTCTTGGGGTGCCGGCACAAATTTTTGCCCGGTAACTAGCTCAAACAACTCAATGTAACGTGTCGAAACCTGCGCAACAAAATCTGCTGTCATCTCAGGCATTTGCTGACCTTCTAGTCCCTGAAAACCATTTTCCATAAGCCATTCACGCACAAATTCTTTTGATAACTGCTTTTGCACAGCTCCCTTTTCAAAACGTTCGGCGTATTCATCGGCCATAAAATAACGGGAAGAATCTGGCGTATGAATTTCATCAATAAGTAAGATTTCATCACCGACTTTTCCAAATTCATACTTGGTATCCACCAAAATCAAGCCTTGTTTGGCTGCCATTTCTGTTCCTTTGGCAAACAATTTCCTTGAATAATCTTCCAGGCCAACATAATCGGCTTCCGAAACAATGCCCTGCTTAAGTATTTCTTCTCGGCTAATGTCTTCGTCATGGCCTTCGGCGGCTTTGGTGGTTGGCGTAATGATTGGTTGGGGGAGTTTTTGGTGCTCGCGCAAACCATCTGGAACTTGCACGCCGCAAATTCTGCGTTCACCCTTTTTATAGGTACGCCAAGCGCTTCCGCTCAGATAAGCACGCACAATCATCTCAACATGAAATGGCTTACACAAACGCCCGATGGTAACCACTGGATCTGGCGAAGCGAGTTTCCAGTTGGGAACAATATCGGCGGTTGCATCCAAGAAATATCCAGCTATCTGATTCAATACCTGTCCTTTATAAGGAATCGCTTTCGGCAAAACCACATCAAAAGCTGAAATGCGATCAGATGCTATCATCACCAAAAACTGACTATCGATGGTGTAAACATCCCTTACTTTTCCTTGATAAAAATGTGTTTGTCCCGGAAAATTAAAGCGAGTTTGTAAAAGCGGATTTTCCATATTGAATAAACTTAGGCAGGTGTATCTTCTGATTTAATGCGCGTAATCTCCTTTTTCGGACTTTCACTTTCAGGTTGCTGATAGGCGCGAATAATTTTAGTAACGAGCTTATGTCGCACCACATCTTTTTCGTCGAGCATGATAAATTCTATTCCGGAAATATCCTTCAGGATTTTTGTAGCCTCCAATAAACCTGATGGTTGGCGAGCTGGCAGGTCAATTTGCGTTACATCGCCGGTAACGATAAAATGCGATGATTTTCCCATGCGGGTAAGAAACATTTTGAGCTGGCTGTTCGTGGCGTTCTGGGCTTCATCAAGGATTACAAAAGCATGATCGAGAGTTCGGCCACGCATAAAAGCCAAGGGCGCTACTTCAATGGTTCCATCTTCGAGATAGCTGAGCAGTCTTTGGGTGGGCAACATATCGCGCAAAGCATCATAAAGTGGCTGCATATACGGATCCAGTTTGTCTTTCATATCGCCAGGCAAAAAACCTAAATTTTCGCCCGCTTCCACAGCGGGACGGGTGAGGATGATGCGCTTCACCATTTTATTTTTGAGTGCCCGCACTGCTAAAGCCACAGCGGTATATGTTTTTCCAGTTCCAGCAGGGCCGATGGCAAAAATCAGGTCGTTTTTCTCACTCGCCGACACCATCCGCTTTTGGTTTGCCGTAATGGCTTTGATATGCAAGCCTGATCTACCATGCACCAGCACATCACCATTGGTAATCTTTGCGGTGGTATGCTCGTCAGATTCGCCACGCATAATCTGTTCGATGATGTCATTATTAATATTTCCAAAGCGCTCTAAATGAACCATTAAAAGCTCAAAACGGCTAGTAAAAAAGGCCATTTCTTCTGGGTCACCAATCACCTTCATAAAATCGCCACGGGCAACAATACGCAGTTTTGGAAAAAAAGATTTTACATGATCGAGGTACTTATCGGATGGCCCGTAAAGTTCCATCGGGCTAATATTTTCTATCTGAATTATTTGTTCACTCATAAATTGCCCTTTTCGGCTTACAATTGTAGGTTAAAAATGCAAAGATATTCAAACAATGTTTTGTAAAAGAAATGACGTGCGAAAAGTTCGTAATGAATTGCTTATCACCTAACACAAAAAGAATTATTGTTGCAAACAGCATTTTTACAAGAATAATCGTGCCGTTTCCTATTCTTTGTTTGGCTTTTGAATATATTTGCAAAACCAAAATTATACGAAAAACACCTTCTTGTTTTTTTTAACAAGATTTTTTTCAAGGAAAAGTTAAAAGCATGTCAATTATCACGTTAACAAGCGATTGGGGAACATCCGATTATTATCTGGCAGCAGTGAAAGGCACAATACTTTCGCAGCTTCCTGATGTTAATATTGTGGATATTTCACATCACATTCAGGCTTTTGACGTGGAAGGCGCGGCATTTACAATACGCAACAGTTACCAGAGTTTTCCTAGTGGCACAGTGCATATTATTGGTCTCAACAGCGAAGAATCGCTTGAGAGCCCGCATGTGATTGTGCAGGTTGCTGGGCAGTATTTTATAGGTGCTGATAATGGTATTTTTTCGATGATGTTTGAGCCCGATCAAATTGAAGCCATTATTGAAATTGACATTCCGCAGGATTCAGATTTTTTTACTTTTAGCTCACGCGATCGGTTTGCAAAAGTTGCCGTTCAAATCATTAAAGGAACGCCTTTAGATGATTTAGGTGAAGCAGTTGAAAACTGTAATCGGAGAATTTTATTTCAGCCAACAACCTCAGCCAACTCTATTACTGGGCTGGTGATTTATGTGGATGCCTACGAAAATTTAATCACCAATATTTCAGAAAAGCTTTTCCGGCAGCTTAAAAACGGCAGAAGTTTTGAGATTTATACCAGCGGTTATCGCCTTCGCAAAATTCATTCGGGCTATATGGATGTCGGAACTGCCGATTTGGTGGCTATTTTTGGCTCGCATGGCATGCTCGAAATTGCGATCAATCAAGGCAAAGCTTCTTCGCTTTGTGGCATAGGGCGCAATGCCTCTGTTGCCATTACATTTTTAGAGCAGAAGCAGATTATTTTCAGCAAGTGTTTCTTGCTCCGCAAGTTAGGCCGTAAATCTTCCAGACCACCCAAGCTATAATCATGCCCAAAGCAGCGCCAACCAAAATATCGCCGGGATAATGCACGCCCAGATAAATTCTGCTGTAAGCCACTATTGCTGCCCAAGGAAAAAGTACAAAACCAATTTTAGGAAAAGCTGGTTTGAGCAAAAACCAGATAAATCCGGCCAGTGCAAAACTATTGGCAGCATGCGACGAAACAAAACCAAAAGCACCACCGCAACTTCCTTTAGCTAAATGAATTAATGGCTGCAAATCGGGTTCGTGACAAGGACGTGGCCGCTCAAAAACCAATTTAAAAGCCCGCACCGAAAGCTGATCAGAAAGACTGATAAGCACGGTAATAAAAAGCAAAATAACCAACGATTGCCAGCGGTATTGCCTGATAATCAAGAAAAGCAGTACCAAATAAAATGGAATCCAAGTGAATTTACCGCTGATAAAAATCATTATTGGATCGAGCCAGCCAATATGAAGGCTATTTAAAAACAAAAATAAACTGGTGTCGAGTTGATTTAGAAATTCAATCATAGGTTATTCTGTTTCGCCTTGGAGCAAATCGCGTTTCAGGTCATAAAAAGAATTGTTATACGGATCTCGTCGAATTAGTTGATCCAACATTTCAATGGCTTTCATTTTTTTGCCTTTACTTTTGAACTTTTCAAAACGCTCCATATAATAACTATCACTTCGGCAGCTAAATCCTGGGCTATCGCCAACCAGCGTAAGCAAACCTCTGGCGTTTGTTTCAGTGCCTTCTAAGGTAAAAAGCACGGGAATTTCAAATCGGGTATATTTTTCATCCTGACAGGTGTTCCAGCGACCTTCGGTAGCTTCAATAAATTTTTGCAACTCTTCATTTAGCCCATAATGCATCGGATTACGCATTTTTAAATCGGAGATTACATTGTCACAGCTCACAGTAAACGTCATTATAACAACACCAACTACGCAATTTTTTCGGGCTTCCTCTGTGTAAATTACCTGCTGGAAGAACACCCTTTCAAACTCACCGCTACCACCTTTAAACCTGTAATTGAGAATAGTACGTTGTGTTTCAAAACGCTGATCTGTCAGCTTTTTATTAAGTTCATTAAGATCTTGAGCCCACGCAATAGGTGTGCTGAATAGAACTAAAAAGAACAATATCATTCGTGCCATGCTAATCTATTTTGTGGCTAAATTACAATAAAAATAAGTGAAGCAGCTGAAACAACTAACACTGTCTGTCTTAACAATTTTTTTCATCTTTGTATCCCAAATCTACTCATGAAAAGACTTAAAAACTGTTTTTTTGATTTTATAAATGTTATCCGTCGTTTTGGTTATGCACGTGCAGCGATTTTTGTTTTTGCGCTTGTTGTTATTGGCACAAACTTCAATAACAACCGCTGGAAAACCAAACATGGACTTGTGATACACGATGTAGCAAGCTATTATAGCTATTTGCCTGCTGCCATTATTCACGCTGATATGACTTTCAGTTTTCTTGACGATAATCCTGAGTTTTTTGCTGGGAGGATTGTAAATTCAAAAACACCGGAAGGCGGTCATTATCAAAAAATGACGATGGGTTTGGCATTTTTATTCTTGCCGTTTTTTCTTTTGGGACATTTTTATGCCTGGATTTCTGGTGCTGAAATGAACGGTTTTTCGCTACCTTATATGTTCTTTTTGCAGTTTGCTGCTTTGTTTTATGTGCTGGCTGCACTATTTATTTTGCGAAAAATATTATTAAAACTGGTCAGCGAAAAAATCGCTGCTATGGTGATTCTTGTCATTGGACTAGGAACCAATTTGTTCTATTACACTACTTTGGAAGCGGCGATGACGCATGCTTTTAACTTTAGTCTATTTATATTTTTTATTTGGCTTACGATTCGCTGGCACGAAAAGCCTGGACTAAAAAACTCTTTGCTCATCGGATTGGTTATTGGATTAATTACACTTATCAGGCCTACCAATGCGCTTATTGTTTTATTTTTCTTGCTGTATGATTACCAAAACTTTAAATCACAGATAAAGAAAATATTCGGACAGTGGATGTTGTTGCTGATCATCACCTTCTTTGGTTTTTTGGTTCTATTTCCACAACTACTTTTCTGGAAAATTAACACAGGAAACTGGATTTTCTATTCCTACGGTAAAGAAGGTTTTTTCTTTGACAATCCACAAATCTGGCGCGGACTTTTTAGCTACCGCAAAGGCTGGCTGATTTACACACCGGTGATGATTTTTGCTTTGGTAGGAATTTTTATGTTGCGCAAACAGTTCAAAGCTTTTTGGCTTCCGATTTTGGTATTTGTTCCGGTGAACCTTTACATCATTTTTTCGTGGTGGGATTGGACCTATGGCGGTAGTTTTGGCGCACGAGCATTGATTGATTCTTATGGCTTGATGGCAATTCCGTTGGCGGCTTTCCTGTTTTTTGCACAGAAAAAATCTAGACTTACTTTTCGTATTTTAGGCTTTACTTTGTTTATTTTGATTGGTTTCAACCTTTTTCAAACTGCCAAATACAAATACGGCAGTATTCATTATGCCAGCATGTCGAAAGCGGCTTATTGGCACACTTTATTTAGGCTAGAAAATGATTTTAAATTTCATGATTTGCTAGAGCCTATGAATTACGATTCTTTGGTAGAAGGTAAATATGTTATTATTCCACCGATCTATCAACGGGTTTATGACGAAGCTTTTACAAGTTTTGAAAATCTAAATCGTTCAGGTCATAAGTTTTTATCACCAAACGGCCACTACGAATTTAGCAATGCTGAATTTCAGGTTGATTTTGAGACCAGAACCGGCAATTATGCCGTGATGCTTTCTGGCGAAAATCGCTATGCAGCAACTACAGAATTTTGGGTAAAAAAGGGTGAAGTTTATGAACTCAGTGCTTGGAAAAAGCCGGTAGATTCGCGAGGTGCAATGGCTTTTGGCACATCAAACCCCGATGATTTTCATAAAAATTACGAAGGTACAGCTGAGGCAGACAGCGCCGGCTGGCGAAAAATTCATTTTCAGGTATCAATTCCCCATGCAGCAACCAATAAAAAATACCGTGTTTTTCTTTGGAATAAAACCACTGATACAGTCTTTTTTGACGATATGACCATTCGCAAACTTACACCTTAAAAATCGTCTTCGAATTGCTGACCCTGATTTCGGCGCTTCAAAGCTTGCTCGGCATCGTATTTGTCGCAGTCAAACTCAATTGAAATATCTCCTAGTGGTTTTTTAAAGTCGTCTTTACTGATATTCAAAGTTGGATCATCGTAAACCTTTTGCATATACAAGGCCCAGATTGGCAAAGCCATATTTGCACCTTGACCTAACTTTATGGTTCTAAAATGCACGCTGCGGTCTTCGGCACCAACCCAAATTCCTGTTGTTAAATCGGGTGTAACGCCCATAAACCAGCCATCGCTTTGGTTTTGTGTAGTGCCAGTTTTACCCGCGATTGGATTATCAAAACCATACTTGAAACGCAAGCGAATTCCCGTTCCTGATTCCACAACACCTTTCATTAGTTCTATCATTTTATAAGCCGAAACTTCGTCCAAAACTTCTGTTCGTTCTGGCACAAAACGCTCAATCACATTGCCATTTTTGTCTTCAATATGCGTGATAAAAGTGGGCTTGATATATACCCCCTGATTAGCAAATGTATTCATGGCGCCCACCATTTCGTAAAGGCTGAGATCGGGCGTACCAAGCGCAATGGCCGGAACGGGATCAATGGGTGAATTAATGCCCATTTTGCGTGCCAATTGTATCAAAGCCTGGGGGGAAAAGCGTTTTATCAGGTAAGCCGAAATCCAGTTGTTTGAGTTGGCCAAAGCCCATTTCAGGGTAACTTCCTCGCCAATTCTATCACTTGAAGAGTTTCGCGGCGACCAAAATGTGCCATCAAAAAGCTGTACGCTATATTGAATATTAGGCACTTTGAAGCAAGGAGAATAGTCTCCCTCCTGCATAGCAAGCGTATATAAAAATGGTTTAAAAGTTGAGCCAACCTGCCGCCGCGCCTGGGTTACGCGGTTGAACTGGCTGCTGCGGAACTCGCGGCC
>CAZOEV010000081.1:0-8617 GCA_964578915.1 uncultured Lentimicrobiaceae bacterium | reverse complement strand
CGTGTAGGCGAGCCTTACGGAACAATTCAGGGAACTGATTATATTTATACCGATGGACAAAAAACTGTTAAGTCGAATGGTTATTATATGAAAACCGATGCTTCTGATAAAATTTTGGGTGATATTAATCCCGATTGGAATGCTGGTTTGAATAACAAATTCACCTACAAAAATTGGTCAGGAAGCTTCTTGATTGATTGGCAACAAGGTGGAAATCTATTCTCACTTGACCTTTGGTACGGTATGGCCACTGGCCTGTATGAGGAAACCGTTTATACCAACGACCTCGGAAATCCTGTTCGTAACAGTTTAGATGATGGTGGTGGTTTAATCCTTGAAGGTGTTACTGAAGATGGAAATGTTAACACTACACGTGTAGCAGGCGACAACTATGCTGTATGGGGTTATAGTCAAAATCCTAATGCTGCATTTGTTTATGAGGCAACTTATATCAAATTGCGTGAGGTTGTTATTTCATACAGTCTTCCTTCAAAATTAATGGCCAGATATAACTGGATTCAAGGCGCAACATTTAGTGTTGTTGGTTCTAATCTTTGGATTATCTCTAAAGATCTTCCTCATGCCGATCCTGAAGCCAGCCAAAGCTCTGGAAATGTTCAGGGATGGCAGAGCGGTGTTATGCCATCTGTACGCAATGTAGGTTTCAGCATTAATTTACAATTTTAATCCTTTTGACATATGAAAAAAATAACATTTCTTTTAATAATATTGGTGGGTTTTCTGGTCTCTTGTACGAAGGACTTTGAAGACTATAACACGGATAGCAAGAGTGCTGTTGAAGCACCAGGGCAGTTCCTGTTTGCTAATGCGCAAAAAGCATTGGCAGATGTAAACTCGAGTACCAATGTAAACATCAACAACTGGAAACTTTTTGCCCAGTATTGGACAGAAACTACTTATACTGATGAAGCAAACTACGATGTTGTAAATCGTAACGTAGGTACTATTTTGTTTAGAATTTATTATCGCGATATTCTATCTGATTTCAACGAAGCACGCCGTTTGGTAGAGGCTGAAAAGGTTGAAGGTACTGCTGCAGAAAATGCCAAAGCCAATAAACTTTATATGATAGATCTTATGGAAGTTTATACTTACCAGCAACTGGTTGATATCTTTGGTGATGTGCCTTATACTGAAGCGCTGAATATCGAAAACCTTTCACCTGTTTATGATGATGCGCAAACCATTTATAAAGACCTGCTCGTGCGCGCTAAAGCTGCCGCCGATGGTCTTAATGATGGTGCTGGTGGTTTTGGTGCTGATGATTTACTCATGGGCGGCGATATTGCCATGTGGAAAAAGTTTGCTAATACACTTATCGTGAAATTGGCCATTACGCTTTCTCCTGTTGATGCCGGAATGGCAAAAACCTATATTGAAGGTGCTTACGCTAACGCCTTTGCATATGGCGAGTCAGCTACTTTTAATTATTTGTCTGGAGCAAATTCTAATCCACTGTATCAGGATCTGGTACAAAGTGGACGTAATGACTTTGTGGCAGCAAACACACTCGTTGATCTGATGAATGGATTAGATGACCCAAGACGGGCGTCTTATTTTGACAGCAACTTAACTGATGACAATGACAATGTTATTTATGTTGGTGGAAATTATGGTGAAAGCAGTACTTTCTCACAGTTCTCGCATATTGCACCACGTATTCAGGAAGATATATACGGGTATGTTATGCTTGATTATACTGAATTAGCTTTTTACCTTGCTGAAGCTGCCGAACGCGGATTTAGTGTTGGTGGTGATGCAGCTACTTGGTACGAGAATGCACTAAATTCTTCAATGGAATATTGGAGTGTTGCTGCCGCTGATGCTGATGCTTACCTTGCACTAGCTGACGTAGCATATGCTACAGCTCCTGGTGACTGGAAGCAAAAAATCGGTACACAGGCTTATATTGCATTTTATGTGCGCGGACTTGAAGGATGGACTTCATACAGAAGAATGGATGCTCCTGCTTTTAACCTGCCTCCTACACCGGCTGAGTCAGCCGATGGTATGGTGCCAAAAAGACACACTTATGCAATTGCAGAACAAACACTTAATGGTGGTAACTATAGTGCTGCCGCTTCCAAAATTGGTGGTGACAGACTGAGTACAAAATTATTCTGGGATGTTGAATAACATACCGCAATAATTATTTTAAAAGAGGCTGTCTCAAAAGCGAGGCAGCCTCTTTTTTGTGCCATTTTCTATAAAGTTCATACCTTGAATCTTGGTGCTCATTTAAAGTATGGAAGCGTGTTTGTTAATGTGCGCATTTGCACAAGCAGACAGATAAAAACAAGAATCTTACTTAAAATGGATTATCTAAAAACTCCTAGTTATCAGCTATTTTTTATGTCGCTATTCAAATTCTAGCAGTTAAAATTTGCATAAAAGCTCAAAAATAATACCTTTGTAATTAGAACCATTCTAAATAACTAAAATTTCAATCAATGAGTTTAAAAAAATTAGGTGTTTTAGCAGTAAGTCTATTAATATTGTTTACTGCAAATCATGCTTTTGCCGGAAAAAGTAAAATGCAAGTGAGTGCCTCCGAAAATGATGCAGTGATCTATGTAGATGGTGTGCGTATGGGTAGCGGGCAGGTTAATATTGTTGTTCTTGACAATAGTTGCGTAACAGTAAAAACAGAAAAGGTGGGCTTTTTGGAGGAAGTAGTTACCTTTTGCAATAGAAAAAATGCTGCTAAACTTCCAAAGACTTATTACATCGAAATGCGACGTGATGACTCTTACGATGCTTCTATTCAGTTAGATATTGCAAATATTGATATGGAAGTGCGTACTGAGGAGGCCTATGATGGCGCCTGGAAGCTGATAAATCAAATTGTGGTAAACTATATTGATGCCATTGAAATTACTGATAAGGAAACCGGCTATATCCGCACCTCATGGGAAGTTCAGTCTTATACTCAGAACACCATACGAACCCGTATTATCGTTAAGCTGGGTTCGGAAGATCCGCTGGCTTTTAAGATTAAGCTGGTGAGTGAAATTTCGCGCCAACCCCTCACCAGTGTAAAAGCAGATGAGTTGTTCAGAGAATGGGATCGTGTGTTGCGAAAGTATGCCAATATGATGCCTGAAATTCAAAGTAGGCTATAAAATATACTATTAAAAACAGAACCCCAAAATTCATTCCGATGAAAAAACAACTTGTTTTATTTATACCCGTTTTTTTTCTACTTATTGGTCTTACTTCTACCAATCTTAATGCACAAGTTTATCAAGGAGAAAAACCGGTAGAGACTCCTTCCGAAAAAGCAGAAGCCCAAGATGAAACTCCAAACATGCGCTATGCTTCAGGGCGTTACAAAACAAAATTTAGGCATTTTATTTATTTTATGCCAAATATGACACCAGCTGTGGCTCAATCTTATGGCCCTTTTAAAGTTGGAGCCAGCCCTAAATGGGGATTCATGTTTGAGAGTGGTGCTTTTCGTTTTTTTGACGATAACTTTATGTTTGATGGAGCCGGAAATATCGGCCTGTATTCCAGCTTTGGCATTGGTGCATCATTTCAAGACTTTAAGCTTCCGGATGATTTTAGTGGGGCCAAGCTGCCCTTTTTGTTTACAGATTTAAAGCTGGGGCCTGATATCCGCTTGGAGCTTTTTGATTTTATGAGAGTAGATCTTTATGGAAACATTGGAGTGCTGGTCAGCTATGGAGGACTTGTCGGAAATGTTGACGATGATGATACTTTTTATAAACCTACAAAACCGGCCATTGCACTTCAAACTGGTGTGGGGCTTAATATTGCTTTGCGACGCTTTGTTATAGGTGTGCAATACACGATGGCAAAGGGTACTTACGAATTTGAAGTGAGCGAGGATCCTGTCTTTTATCCTGGTGGACCTGATGGCGAAATTTTCTCCTACGAAGATGTAAACCTGAATAGCCTGCGCCTGCATATTGGCTTTTATACTGATAAGCGTAAAAGATAAAAAATCTAACCAATTTTCCTTTTAAGCCATCTTTTTAACTGAAGATGGCTTTTTAGGTTTTTGGAACTTTCACCTCAACAGTATTCTCTGATTTGTTGCGCAGTTCGTCGGCAGTAGTTTTCAGTAGTTTTAATTTCTCCATCCACTCGGCTATATGGCTTTCATAAGCTTTTAAGTAAGCTGTGTCAATTGGTTTTGCCGGTGGCGATTCTACTTTAAGCGGATTGACAGCCTGGCCATTTCTAAAAAAGCGAAAATCGAGGTGTGGGCCTGTTGATAAGCCGGTGCTGCCAACATAACCAATCAGTTGACCCTGTTTTACCCTTACGCCTTGCGCAATACCTTTAGCAAAGGCTTTGAGGTGCATATAAGCCGTAGTATAAGTGCCGTTGTGTTTGATATATATATAGTTGCCGCCGCCTCCTTTTTGATATCCTTTGCGTGTTACCACGCCTTCGCCGATGGCATAAACCGGTGTACCGGATGGAGCTGCATAATCAACACCGTGATGTGGGCGATAGATTTTAAGCACTGGATGAAACCGCGCATTAGAAAAACCCGAGCTGATTCGGTTGTATTTTAGTGGCGCTTTCAAAAAAGTGCGCATCAGGCTTTGGCCGGCTTCATCAAAATAATCGCCAACGCTATCTTGCTCAAAATAAAAGGCATACTGGTCTTTCCCGTAATTCATAAAACGCGAAGCGCGTATTTGTCCAATGCCGATGGGTTTATTATCCACATAAAGGCGGTCATAAAGGACCTCAAATTCATCGCCTTTTTGGATACCAAAGAAGTCGATTGTCCAGGCGTAAACCTCCGATAACTCATTCGCTAAATTGGCGTCAAAACCACCATCAACCATAGCATTCCATAAGGATGAGTTGATAACGCCATAAGCCGACTCCAGCTTACGCTCGATGGGCTTGTTTCCTTTCCAAGCTTGCAAACTATCCGTCAAACTAAAAACGACATAGTCCGTATTGTCAATTTCATAAACAAAATAACGGGGCGTTTCTAAAGAATCGGCCGCAGAAATAAAGGCGTATTGATTACCCGCCCTAATTTTTCTTACATCAAATATTGATTTATGCTTTTTTGCAATATGATCGATTGTGCTGTATTCTACGCCTTTGTCAAGAAGAATGTCAGCCAGAAATTGATTGCGTTTAACTTGTCCTTGGTCAACGATCAAAGAATCGATAACGATTTCGTAAAGTAATTTTGGAGTATAAGGGATAAATTCTTTTGTAAGCAAGGTTTTTTCTTGCTGCTTGTTTTCTTTTGAATTGCAACTTTGAAAAAACAATAAAGAAAAGACAATAAGCAGAAGAATTAGAGCCTTGCTTTGGAATAATAAAGGCTGTAAAAAATATTTTTGAATGAGCATATTATTGTAAATCCTCAATTTGACTTTGTTTGGATTTTGCAAAAGTACAATTTGAAGTATTACAACTGATGCTACTGCCGGAAGCTTTGTTAAGAATTTCTGAGAAAATGTCTTTCTGTATTCTAAGCCATTAAATATCAAGATGTAAATAAAAAAATCCCGTGACAGTTTTTTATGCTGACACGGGATTTATCAATTTTTAGTATTTATTAAAGCTGTTTTAGCGCATGATCGCGCCCTGCTTTTATGGCTTTAAGGTTAAGCTCAACAATGTCTGCACCTTTAGATCCAAAAATGGCTTCCACAGCATTTTCAATGCTTTCTGGTTTTAGGTCGAGAAATGGCATTGCGGCTCCAAGCACCACCATATTGGCAGCTTTAATACTTCCGCAATCTTTTGCCATAGCGTTGGCATCCAATGTGATATAGCGAGGTTGTTTCCAGATTTCTTTCATCACCTGTTCAATTTCTGGATAATCATTGATGTTCACAAAGGGATTGATGCTCGTGACAATCCATCCATCTTTATGCAACATGGGCAGGTAGCGCAAGGATTCCATCGGTTCCACGGCTATAATTAAGTCGGCTTTGCCTTCAGGAATTAAGTCGGAAGCAATTGGATTTGACGAAAGCCGCAGATTCGACTGAACAGCACCGCCTCTTTGGCTCATACCATGCACTTCAGCTTGTTTCAGGTGAAGTGATTCTTCCAGCGCAGCCATGCCAATACATGCTGCAATACTTAATATTCCTTGTCCGCCGACACCGGCTAATATGATATCTTTCTTCATTTTCTTTAGCTTTAAGATTAAATATTCATGGTTTTTGCCTTGGCTCTTTGACGCATTTTTCGGTTGAGGGTTTGGATACATTCCCGACGCGGAATAATTACCGAAACGCCTTGATAGGCGAGTTCTTGTTTAATTATTGCTGTGTTTTCTTCGTGATTTTTACGCAAAGGTTTTAACACATGAATATGTTCTTCGGCAACGCCCAAGCCGCGTACGATGTCATCAATTTTACCGAAAGCTGAAGAAGTTTGTCCGCCAGTCATTCCGGTGGTTGAATTATCCAGAATCAAGACCGTAATTGGGCTATTATTATTTATAGCATCCAGCAATCCGGTAATACCTGAGTGCGTAAAAGTGGAGTCGCCAATAGCGGCCACTGCCGGAACAAGTCCTGCGTCGGCGGCACCGATTGCCATAGTGATGCTGGCGCCCATATCAACGCAACTGTTGATGGCTTCCAGTGGTTCGAGCGCACTCAATGTGTAGCAGCCAATATCGCTGAAAACGCGACCACGACCGTATTCTAGCAGGGCTTCGTTGAGCGCTAGAAAAGCATCGCTATGTGAACATCCGTCACATAGTTTCGGTGGGCGATTTTTTACAAGTTCTGGAATTGCTTCACCTTTCACGTGATTTTTGCCGAGTGCAGTTCCCACATTCACAGGATTGAGTTCGCCATCGCGCGGAAGCGTACCGTCCAGCCTGCCTTTGATGGTTTTGCCTTTGTTGAGCATGCCACGTAGGAGTTCTTCAATGATGGGATAGCCATCCTCCAAAATCATTATTGAATCGCAACTTTCGTACAATTCATTCACCATATCAAGAGGTAGTGGATATTGACCAATTTTCAGTACCGGATGCTTCAGTGTTTCTTCTGTAAAATTTTCCATCAAGTAGTTATACGCCAGGCCACAAGCAATAATTCCCATGCTTTTATCAGTGCCTTCAATCAGTTGGTTGTAGCCACTTTCAGCTGATGCTGCTTCGAGTTGCTGCTGTTTTCCAAGCAGTTCGCGATATTGTTTTCGGGCAATTGAAGGCAGCAGCACAAATTGACGTAAGTTGTCGGGAAGCCGTAATTCGTTTTGTTTAATTTGTTCGCCGCATTCAACGCCAGTGCGGGAATGGGCCAGGCGAGTGGTAATACGCAGCATCACCGGGATACGCATCTTTTCAGAAAGATCGAAAGCGTAGCGGGTCATATCGTAAGCTTCCTGCTGATTAGAAGGTTCTAACACTGGAATAAAGGCAAACTTGCCATAAAAACGGGAGTCTTGTTCGTTTTGGCTGGAGTGCATTGATGGATCATCAGCAGCAACTACCACCAAACCACCATTAGCACCTGTTATAGCAGAATTTATAAAAGCATCTGCTGCCACATTTAAGCCAACATGCTTCATGCAAACCATGGCGCGCTTTCCAGCATAAGACATGCCCAGCGCCGATTCCATGGCGGTTTTTTCATTAGCCGACCACATTGCGCGGATATTATTTTCTTTGGCAGCTTTAGAGGCCTGAATATATTCCATGATTTCAGTAGAAGGAGTGCCGGGATAGGCATAGACGCCCGACATACCACCGTCGATGGCAGCTTGGGCAATGGCTTCGTCTCCCAGTAATAATAATTTTTGCATGGTGTTAAGTGTATGATTTATAGCTATTTTAATATTTATCTAAGGCTGTTACAAAAGTAATAAAACCCTTGGTTTCAGCAATCGTTTGCGCTAAATCAGAACCTTTCTAAATAGAAGGAGAGATGCTGAATAGCTAGAATGCGAACATCTCCTTTAAACACTCAAATTGTTCTGAAACTTTAAGGCTAAATCCAATAGGTTTTAGCCTTAGAATCCTAAATAAGGCCTCCACAGACTAAATGCCTACTTTTGCAGTACTGATAAACTGCGAATGAATTTTTTAGCCCATGCTTTTTTGTCCGGTGATAACCCAGAGGTGCTTTTTGGCAATTTTGTTGCTGATAGCATCAAAGGTAAAATGATTGAAAAGTTCAACGGAGCAATGCTTAAAGGGGTGCATTTGCATCGGGCAATTGATACTTTTACTGACCAGCATCCTATTGTAAAACAAAGTGTTAAAAGACTTCAGCCTGAGTTTTTACGCTTCTCTCCAGTTATTGTTGATATGTACTACGATCATTTTTTGGCGGCAAACTGGGCAAACTATAGTTCACGCGAATTGTCTTCGTTTTCGGTGGAGGTTTATCGGGTTCTGCTGCGTAACTATGGTAAGTTGCCGCCGCGGTCCAAAAGGATTTTACCCTGGATGATGGCGCAAAACTGGCTGACTGGTTATGCCAACCTGAATGATTTGCATCGCTCTTTCACGATGATGTCGCGCCGCACCAGCTTTGAATCGCGGATGGAAAATGCAGTGGATTTTCTCAAACTTCACTATGCTGATTTTGAACAAGATTTTATGGAGTTTTTCCCTGACCTC
>CAZOEV010000080.1:0-8642 GCA_964578915.1 uncultured Lentimicrobiaceae bacterium | reverse complement strand
CAGTTAAACAATGTATCAAGTCGTCAAGAAATGAAAGTCGTCCCTGGAATTTCAGGTCTCGCAACACACCACGCATCTTACTTTTTTAAAGTTCTAAGCAAATTTCAGGAGAAGTATAAAACGGAGCTTAAAAAAGACACAATTGAACATAAGTCAGTTCCTGAACAGTTAAAATATGTGCTAATTATCGATGAAATAAACCGTGCCAATTTACCTTCCGTTTTAGGCGAATTAATCTATGCACTAGAATACAGAGGAGAAGCTGTAAATAGCATGTATGCGCTGGACGGAGATACTTCAATCGTAATTCCTGAAAACCTATACATTATTGGAACTATGAATACGGCTGATCGAAGTGTGGGACATATTGATTATGCTATTCGCCGTCGCTTTGCTTTTGAGAGTTTGTTGCCGCAATCTGAAGTGATAGAAACAGAAAAGGGTAAAGAATATTTCAGACGGGTTGAGGAACTTTTTTCTAACGAAAAATTATCTTCCGATTTTCGGAATACCAAAGAAGATATACAAATTGGCCATAGCTATTTTATGGGGTCAGAGGAAAATTTGCCAATGAGAATGAAATATGAGGTAATACCTATCCTTAAAGAATACCAGAAAGATGGTATCTTCAAAGAAGAAACAAGAGATCTTATCAATGCTCTTGCCTCGGAAATAACGCTATAAACAACATGATAAATGCTGAGCACAAAATAAAGATTCTAGAAGAATGTGATTTGCTTTTAAAGGAAGCGTATGAGTATTCTTTCCCTAAAAGGAGAGAAAAGCAACTATGTTATTCCGTTTGGAAGGAAGCGGGTATTTATAAGATTAGCACAGGCTATTTCATCGGTGTTGATTGGATTGAAAAAAAGATTAAGCACACACAAGTTCATCCAAAATTAAACTTTAATAAGGATCGTGAAGAAATCAGGGAGGTTGATTATTTAAAAATGCTTTTTGGCTGTTTAAAACATCAGGAAACAGCTAAACTAATAGGAGATTTGGTTATTGTAAAATGGGATGATCCTCAAATTGAGATTGACCAGAAACAAGACATGCTTACTCCTTTCATTATCATTGACTTTCTAAATACTGCAAAGAAAATCGTCAAAAAAGGGCTTAAAAAATCCTATTATAAAACTACCAATAAGCTCAATGGGAGAATAAAGGGAAAATTGCTTATTAAAAACACCATGAATTTACATTTGTCCAAAGGAAACGTTTTACAGAATATTTGCTCTTACGATGAATTTGGAGTTGATAATTTGGAAAACAGGCTCTTGAAAAAGGCACTTGAGTATGTTAAGCATTATATGATGTCTTCACCCCTTATGAAGGGTGCAAGTGCAGTTTCCGAAATGATAAGCTACATTGCGCCTGCATTTGAAAACGTATCTTCAAAAATTGAAGTGTCTGATATCAAACAATTGAAATCGAATACCTTATTTAAGGAATACAATGAAGGAATTCGATTAGCAAAAATGATTTTAAGACGATTTGCTTACAATATTAGCAGCATTAATTCCACTAAAATTCCAACACCACCTTTTTGGATTGATATGCCTTTGCTATTTGAATTACACGTGCTTTCATTACTAAAAGATGCCTTTCAGAGCGATGTGAGTTATCATTTTTCAACCTATGGAAATGAGTTAGACTTTATTCTAAATTCAACAGATGTTAAAATGGTTATTGATGCCAAATACATCCCTAGTTGGAAATGGAAACGCGATCATGAAAATATAAGGCAGGTAAGTGGTTATGCACGCCTAAAGAAAGTTTCTGAAGAACTGGGTTTCGAATCAGATAGAAATATTGATTGCCTCATCATCTATCCCGATATCGAAACAGGGTTTCAAAATATTGACAAAGAAGAATTTAAAAATACCTTAGTCCCATTAAAAGAATATAATGGCATATACAAATTAGGTGTTAGCATACCCTTAATAGTATAGTGCATCTAACAAATCAGAAATGGAATATTAAAGTTTTCTAAAATCACTTCCTCCAAAACCCGCTCAACCTTTTCATTAAACCTCTGAAAAGCTTCATTATAAGGCAAGTCCCCATATTCTTGTCTCAATTTTTCAAGGTCGATGGCGTGGCAGGCTGCTTGCTGTGTTAGGCTGATTAATCGGTTTTCGGCTTTTTGTCGGCTTGTGGTTCCTTCAAATAAAAAGGGCAGAAAAGCGATAAGGGTGCATTTTTGGCCGGAAAGGCGCTGGGTTTTGCAAATGTCGGCAGCAATGGAAACAGCTTGTGCGTCGTTGAGGTCTGTCAGCAGCAAACACCGACTTTTATGCTGTAATAGATTAGCTCGGTTAAAGTTTTCGTAATCAAGCTGATGAATGTTTTTGTGTTGATCATATTCCTCAAATTGGCCGTCGGTTATGCAGCTGTAAACCTCGTTTAGATTAGCCGCTTGCGAATTCGGCCTGGTTTCGGAGAGGTAAGTCAATATATGCGAGCTCAAATCGCCAATGCTTATAAAATGAATCTTGGGCTTTGCGGCTGTTTTCGGTAGAAGATTAAGGGGTAAAAAAGCCGTGAAGCCAAATGCTGAAAGGCTTTTCAAGAAATTTCGGCGGGCTAGGTGTGGTGTTGACATCTTATAGGAGTTATTTATTTATCTTTCTGTCAAAGTTATCATCCACCTTTAGCATCAGCTTGTTGTATTCCTTTTCGCCATGTTTTTCGTAAAACCAGTTGAGCAGGGAATCGAGTTTATGTTCTTCATAGGCCTTATCCCATGCACCCTGATACATATTTAATCCTGTCATGGTGCTGGCGTCAAACACGGTTTTTGCAAGCGCAATGTCTTCATGGTAAACTGAAATAGCTTCATTGTACTTTACGAGAACGGTGGTAGTGTCGTCGTCAATAGCACTGCAAGCTGCGCCGAATGCCAAAACAAATAGTAAAGTTGCTAGCCCAAGGTAATTTTTAAATGATGTTTTCATGCTAATTATTGATTTATGGTTTACAAAATATTTATTGTTGCCACAAAATTAGCAGTCGGCTACGCCAAAAGGTGTCGGAGGGCGTGTTTTGTATGAAGTCTAAAAATCGTTTCTATTTTTATTAATGACAAGGCCATGAATTGCTTAAAGAGTTATGAATAAACCTTCATAGTTATGAATAAACCTTCATAGTTATGAAACTACGTTGATCAGGGAGGGGACTTTGATTATTGATAAGGTGCTGTCGTTTAAAAATAAAGCAGCTATAAATTAAGAAAAACTAATTCTATATACTTTAGCTAAGAAATTCTCTTATGGTATCAGACCATTGCTTTTTGGTTCCAGACTTATTTGATGAGGGGTGAGCAATAGTTAATGATTTAATTCTTTTTTCTTCAATAAGTCTAATGTATCGATAGAAACGATTATGATTTTTTGACATTAGAATAACATGTGTAGGATTAATAATCTCAACGTCTCTCATGAGATTACCTGTAAATTTATTTCTAATGCAATAATCAAAACATTTCTGAGTATATCCACTACTTCTTACATCATTGTTGTTACATTTTAATAAATTTGTAAGTGCAATTTTTGAATAAGCATTATCGCCAAAAACAAGTTCAACCGCATCCTTTAAATACGAGAAAAAGATCATTCTCTTCTCATTATTATGATATTTACGTTTACTAAAAAACAAATCATCAATTCTATCTTCAATCGCATAAATGACATTTGACTTGTTTTTTAAACGAATCTCCTTAGATGCATTAAAAAAAATTGAACCTAACTCTCCTTCCCATCCATAAGCAACAATACCAAGAAAAAGCGGTCTAATTTTTTGATTCTTGAAGTTTTCGCCGACATGAAAAAAGGGCACTGGACCATTCTCGAAATTACTAATTTTTTTTGCTGCATGTAAGCGACAGCTCTTGCAAATTTCTGAATAACCGACATTATTATCAATGTAATGATCAAGCAATGCATTAGATATTACAGCATCGTTGTTTAATTTTTGCATAGCTGGTATTTGTTAAAAGTTAGTTAACAAATATAATAATTATTTTTGCAAAACCTCCTTTTTAAGGAAATCAAAATCCTAATCTTTGAAAGAATTCATCGGTGGTGTCGATATTGTATGGTCTTCTAATCCAGAAAGTGCCTTCGTCCACGAGTGTGAAACGGTATTTTTTTAATTGTATATTTTTTAGATTTACGAGTTGTTATTGCTGCTAGTTGTATCTTGTCCTGAAATAAGGTTATACAAAGAGTAATAACTTAAAACATGATTATGAACAACATTGTCGAGCGTTGTGCGAGCTACCTGAAAATCACGCTAGAGGTTAGGCGCGACAGAAGAGTTAATTGTATTTCTTTAGCGTGTTTTTAAGCCTTTGCTGAATTTCTTTAGCAAACCATTCGGGTTGGATTACAGTAACAGTTTCACCGTGCATCAGCACTTTTTGGGTAAACTCAAAGTTAATAACAATATCAAGTTTTATGCGTAGTTCCTGTTCATTGTCAGTAACAATTTGTTGGGTTCGGTGCCAGGGCAAAGTTTTTATATAGTTGCCCTGAAAAGGCGTAAACGAAAGCACCACCTCTTCTTCATTATTTTCGGAATAGGTGAGACCGATGGTGTTTTTAAACAGCTTTTGGGGAGTCGATTTCGGATCGCGGACAAAGGTTTCGTCGCTCACTTTGAGCGATGTAATTCTGTCGATACCAAAAGTGCGAAAGCTCTGTCTTTGCTCAGAAATTCCTATAATATACCACCTGGATTGGTATTCTTTGAGCAGATAAGGCATCAGCTGATAATTGCTTTCGTCGCCGGCATCAAAACGCTTGTAGGTGAAAGAGATTTTACGGTTTTTGCGGGTGGCCAGCAACAAATCTTTCAGGTATTTAAGGCCTTTAAGTTCGCCCACGTTCTCAAACTCAATAAAATTTAGCGCGTCTTTACTGTCCATCAGCGTTTCCGATAAGAGGTCGGCGGTGTTGGCAATTTCAAGAAACCTGACAAAACTTTCGATGTTAAAAGTTTCCTGTTCATTGATAAAATAGCCTCTTTCGCTGTGGTCGTAGGTGATTTCCAAACCAAAATCATAACGGATTTGCTCAATAGCGCGTTGAATAGTTCGGTCAGAATCTTCAAAACCCTGATCGTAAAGGAATGCTTTGATGTTTTCAAAAGAGGGATATTGTTTTTTAGCTATTTTCTCAATGATCAGGCTGTAGCGTCTGATAGAACCGTGTTTTGACATTTTTGTGGCTGTTTTAGGACAGGAATTAGCGCGTTATTGATGTATGGCACAAATTTAATAAGAAAGAACGACAAAAGTTGACGGAATTGGAAATGAAGAAAACAAGCTCCGACATACTTTGGCGAACTGCCTGAATACTTTTGCAGCTTAACCAAATAATTATAGTTATGGACGTAAATAATTCCACATTAAAAAATGTTTTTCTCCAAAAACAAATACTACTTGAAAATGCAAGAAAGGTCTTAAAGCAAGAGTTCATTGGTATTGATCGCATTATTGATGAGGTGATCGACAATGTAAGCAGTTGGTTTTTTCTTCCGGATTTACAAGAAAAGCCTGTCGTTGTTAACCTATGGGGACTTACCGGCGTTGGCAAAACCTCTTTGGTAAACCGCTTGGCCGAGCTTATTGATTTTGAGGACTCGTTCTACAGATTTGATCTAGGAGAAAAAGAAGTCAGCTTTTCGTTCAGGGATTCATTGGACGAATTATGCCAAAATAATGACATATCGCCTGTTATTATTGCGTTAGACGAGATGCAGCATAGCAGAACTGTTACTGGTGCGTTCCGTCAGGAAATTGAGAATGACAAAAACCGGATGATTTGGGAAATGATTGATTCGGGAAGGATTCAGTACGTTGAATGGAGCAGGGGTTTGTGGTCGTTTGAGGAGTTGATATACAAGCTTATACACCTGCTTGAGGCTGGTGTTACAGTTCAAAATGGGCTTATAGTTTCCAATTTGGAATTGTACTGCAAGGAAATGAATATCACTTTTGAAGAGGGTGAGAAAGCGCTTTTCGTTTCTGACGATGAATATGAAACTATTATTGAGTTTGCTGGAGAACAACTCGGACTTCACTTAAAAAAAGATGTTGAGAAATTACTGCTCTCCTATTCTGCCAACGACACTATCCTTTTTCTGACCAAGGTGCTTAAAATTGGCAAAAGGCCATCCGTTAAAAGTTTTACAAAGGCCTTGATTTTTGTGCTGGGAAATCTTGATGAAGCTTATACCATGAGTGATAATTTTAGCGCAGATATTGATGCAGATGAATTCAATAAAATGTCTCTAAAAATCACCGTGCCGAAAATTAAAAACGCATTACAAAACCGTTTCAGGTACGAACAAATTGCCAGGTTAGGAAATATTCATATCATTTATCCTGCTTTGGGCAGGGCTTCTTATGAAAAAATAATTGAAAATGAGCTTAAAAAATATGCGGAGCGCTTAGCCGAAACTTTTAATTTGGGCGTAGTATTTGACAGCTCGGTGCATGAGATAATCTATAATGAAGGCGTTTATCCAACGCAGGGTGTGCGGCCAGTTTTTACTTCGATCCATCAGGTATTAAAAAGTAAAATAAGTGTTTTCTATGCAGAAATATTTTTGAAAACCCTGAATGTTGATAAGCTATGTTTTTCAATAGAAAACAAAAAATTGAACTGTAAATATCAAAAAAATGGCCAAAATGTTTATTACTTAGAAACGCCTATTATAACAACACTGGAAAACGCACGTCAGAATAGAAGTGATGATATGCAGGCTATTATAGCAGTTCACGAAAGCGGTCATGCCGTTTTATCAATAGCTTTATTAAGTGTTATTCCCAATGTTATTTATTCTATTACATCTGATCAAGAGAAGCCGGGACAGATGCATTCAAACTTCACGAGGAAATATATTTCGCGCAAAGAATTGGTCCCAAGAGTTGCCATGATGCTTGGAGGATTTGTTGCTGAAGAATTGATTTTTGGCAGGGAAAACTTAACTTCCGGAGCAGCAGGTGATATTGAACGCGCTACAGAGTTTTTGTCTGATATGTACAAAGAAAATGGTATGGGCCAAACACCGATAAAGTATAATATCCCGGTAAGTGAGGAGATCAATTCCTATCATAATTTCAGTATTGTTGAAGAAGAAATCAAGCTTGCCATTGACGAAGCCAAATTGCTGGCAGAGAATACCTTGAAACGAGAACGGAAACTCCTGCTGTCTTTAGCCGATTATTTGAGTGATAACAGGATGTTGCGAAAAAATGAAATAAAACGCTTCGTGGAACAAACCGCTTCAAGCCATTTGGTTTTCATTGATGAAGGCAATCAGCTTTTCTATAGGAAACACCTGAAAAAACAGTTTGAAAGCTGCGAAATATCAAAACCCTCCGAAGTCTATTTCGATAATATTATCACGCTGAATAAGCGGGTGGGTTAGACGGGTGTTTCTAATTACATCGAATTCGGTGTAGTTAGGGTCTGCTGAAAAACTGCTACTTCCCAGTTCAGTCAGGGTGCGACTATTCAGCGACGCCTCAGAGTCGCGCCCTGACTTTCCAATCTGCACGTGTTCTTGCTTTAAATTAGAGATTGCTGAGAAACAAATAACTAGTTTAATATAAGGCAAATATATTTAACCTTTTTTCTAATATATGCATGGTTTTGATAAACAATCGAGATAAACTCTTGCATCAAAACAATAAGCTTTGGCAACAAACAATGATATTTATCCCATAACTTTTTCAGTGCGCCCTACATAGCTATTATTTATCACTAAAACCATATGGTGGCTGTTAATCTTAGCTTTGTATGTTTTGAATGATTTCAAAACGTAGAATAGAAAACTGAAATAGTTGATGTACTTGATTTAATATACCGCTGCCAACCTGCTCCAGAAACGCCTTGTACTGGCGATTTCGCAAACCTATAATTTTCATGTTGAGTGACTTAAAAACCAATGAGCTGCCTGTTGTATAAACCTCCCGATGATGAGTAAGCGATTTTCATCGGCTGGATATTCCAGCGCGGCTAAAGGCAATACAGCGCCCTTCCAGCCACCAGTTTTTATCCAATATCCCTTGCTCAGCGCATCGGCTTGTTGGTAGTCAAATTGCTTTTCCGCGGAATAGCCCGACATATAGAGATAGGCATCGCCTACCATAGCATCCTTCATAGCAAGCCCAAATCCAATTCCAAGCTGGTCCTTAACCTGCATATAAATGCCGGTATCAAAATGATGTGGCCATATCCTTGGGTAATCGCTTACCTGCAGGTATCCTGTAAATAAGTTGCACGCCTCATTAGCCAAGGCTCTTACAGCCGACCAGCTTATGAGCATGGCGGGCTTATACTGCTCGTGCAAAAGAACCGACAGATCATAATCAGGAATTTTATAATGCATCGGCTTGTTGTATGCACTGGCCTCAAAACCCTGCGATACTATAAATTTTTTCATCCCTGAATACAATTGATCCAATGTTTGACCGGCAACCGACAGGCTGCTGATCACTTGCAACTGTTTGTCGAGCCATTCCAAATGTCCGTTATTCAGGTTGAAGCAAAGCATGATTTCATGTGATGATTCCCCAAACCAGCGCCCCATGAGTCGGTTTCCTAAGGCATCAAAATAAAGGTTCGTAT
>CAZOEV010000079.1:0-8647 GCA_964578915.1 uncultured Lentimicrobiaceae bacterium | reverse complement strand
AGATGAAAACTAATGACTTCAACGGGATAAAATTTTTTGCCGAAATAGGCTTTGGACTTGGTTTTAAAACGGATGCAAAGTCAGAGGATGACTTTTATGTCAACGAAAAATTGCAGCAGACAAAAAGCGGCGATGTAAGTAGCACTGTTCGTTTCACACGAGAATCACTCATTTTGGGAGCTGGCTTGGAATATCCAATTGGAGGCTCCACTTTTATTACAGGCGGCATAAGGTTCGACAACAATTTTATCGACATCCTGAAAGATCAAAACAGCGTTGACAACTCTATTGAGCAAAAAGGAATTTCAAATTTTATCGAGCTACAGCTCGGCTTACTTTTTTAAATAATTATACCGTGAAAATTGCCTTAGCACAACTGAACTATCATATAGGAAATTTTGAAGCGAATAGTCAAAAAATCATCCAAACAGCCAAAGATGCTGCTGCACAAGAAGCTGATTTAGTGATCTTTGCAGAATTAGCCGTTTGCGGTTATCCACCTCGTGATTTTCTGGAATTTGATGACTTTATAAAACGCACCGAACAGGCGATGACCGAAATTGCCAAAGCATGTTTTGATATACCTATAATAATAGGTGCGCCGGTGCGAAATACCAGTTCAAAAGGCAAAGCTTTGTACAACGCTGCCGTTTTTATGTACGAAGGCAAGCAACAATTTTTCCGAAAAGCACTACTGCCTAATTACGATGTTTTCGACGAATACCGCTATTTTGAACCTGCGAAAACATTTGAATGCCTGAAGTTTAAAGATATAAAAATCGCTATAACAGTTTGTGAAGACCTTTGGAATATAAGCGAAAATCCGCTTTATGTTAATCAGCCCATGGAAAGCCTGATCCAGGAAAAACCAGACTTTATAGTAAATATCGCCGCTTCACCATTTGATTATCGGCAAGCTCCGGCACGTGAAGAAGTGCTGCGAAACAATGTGCGTAAATATAAAATTCCGTTGGTATATGTAAATCATGTGGGCGCGCAAACCGAACTACTTTTCGATGGCGGCTCTTTGATTATTAACAAAGATGCTGAAGTGCATAAACGCCTGGATTTCTTTAAAGAAGCGCTAACTATTTTTGATTTAGAAAATGATTTTTCAAAGCCGAAAGAAGTTTCAGCATTGCCTTCAAAAATGGAACTTATCCACCAGGCTTTGGTGATGGGCATTCGAAACTATTTTGAAAAACTGGGATTTAAAAAAGCTATTTTAGGACTTTCTGGCGGTATAGATTCTGCGCTTACTATGGCTTTGGCAGCCGAAGCTTTGGGTGCAGAAAATGTTTTTGCTGTTTTGATGCCTTCCCAATTTAGCTCTGATCATTCCATCAAAGACGCGGAGGATTTGGCTAAAAATTTGGGCTCGCCTTACGAAACCATTGCCATTGAGCCGCTTTATAAATCCTTTAAAACGCAATTAGAACCGCTTTTTTCGGGCAAACCGGATGATGTGGCCGAAGAGAATATTCAGGCACGTGCCAGAGGCGTACTTTTGATGGCGATTTCCAATAAATTTGGTTATATCTTACTCAACACCAGCAATAAAAGCGAAGCCGCAGTGGGTTATGGCACGCTATACGGCGATATGAATGGCGGTATTTCTGTTTTGGGAGATGTGTACAAAACAGAAGTTTTTGAGCTAGCGCGCCATATCAATAAAGACAGAGTAATTATTCCAGTAAATTCAATTACTAAACCGCCTTCCGCAGAATTGCGACCAGACCAAAAAGACAGCGATAGTTTGCCAGACTATAATATTTTAGACGCTATTTTATATGCTTATATTGAACAACGCATAGGCCCTGAGACGATTATTAATGAAGGCTTTGACGAAAAAACCGTAAGGCGCGTATTGCGGTTGGTAAATCAAAATGAATACAAAAGGCATCAAACGCCACCAATCCTAAGAATTTCGCCAAAGGCGTTCGGGATGGGACGCAAGATGCCTATCGTAGCTAAATACCTGATTTAAAGCAATTAGATATTTATGGCTTCCACAGATTTTATTTCCGGAAGTGCTTTGCGAATGGTGTTTTCTACACCATTTTTAAGCGTCATGGTGCTATAAGGACAACTGCCACAGGCACCGGTCAACTCCACATTCACAATCATATCATCTGTAATTTCAACAAAATTGATGTCGCCACCATCTTGTTGAAGATAAGGTCTGACCTGCTCGATAATTTTTTTCACTTTCGTGACGAGTGCTTCTTTATGTTCTGTCATAACAAGGATTATTAAGGTATTTTTTTAATTAAATTTTGCTCTCAATGCGTCAGCCACTTTATCAAAAGCTTTAGCTACTGGCGAATTTTCGTCCAAGGCAATTGGGCTACCATTATCGCCTGATGAAGCGATTTTTTCATCAATCGGAATCTGTCCTAAGAAAGGAATTTCGAGTTTTTTAGAAAACTCTTCTCCATGGCCTTCGCCGAAAATCATATACTTCTTTTCGGGCATATCAGAAGGTGTAAAATACGCCATATTTTCGATCAAACCCAGCAATGGAATGGTAAGTTTTTCTTGTTTAAACATATTGGCAGCACGTATTACATCGGCAAAAGCCACTTTTTGTGGCGTTGTGACAATAATAGCACCACTCACGCTATAAGACTGTGCCAGAGTAAGTTGTATATCACCGGTTCCAGGTGGAAGGTCAATTACCAAAAAGTCGAGAACACCCCAGTCAGCATCGCTCAACAATTGATTTAACGCACTGGTAGCCATTGGCCCACGCCAGATCAAAGCTTTATCTGTGTCAACAAAATAACCAATCGACAAGAGTTTTATCCCAAATTTTTCTATTGGAACCATTACTGCTTTTCCTTCTCTTTCAAACACGCCAGGCTGTTGTTTTTCAGTCCCGAACATAATTGGCACCGAAGGACCGTAAATATCGGCATCAACCAAACCAACTTTTGCGCCACTGCGCGAAAGGGCAATTGCCAGATTTGCTGCTACTGTTGATTTACCTACGCCGCCTTTACCAGAAGCCACAGCAATAATATGTTTTACGCCAGCTAATGGGCCGCGACCTTTTTCTTTTTCCGCGATGGGCGTAATTTCAAGTTTTATTGTTTCGCCAAAAGCTTCGTGCAAGGCTTTGGTTGATGAATTCGTTACGATATTAACAGCTGGCTCACCTAATTTTGGGAAAACTAAGCGGAATTTAATAGCATCATCCGAAACCGTGAGTTCGTCAATCATGCCCAAATCCACAATATTATCGCCTTTAGCGAAGAAAATCACTCCTTTTAAAACTTCAATTACACTACTTTTTGTGAGTGCCATGATATACTTATTTAGACTTGTTAAAAATAATATTTATTTTGAAACGCAAAGGTACATTTTTCGGTCTATATTTTTGGCTATAATCAGTTTAAGGTTAGCGCATATTAGCCAAATCAAGCCGAGTTGCGACTTGCGTTGATATTACCATAAAGTGAGCGCGTTACCATTTTTTCGTAAATGGTTTTATTGCTGTCATTTTTTTCGATCATCTGCAAGGCAAACTGCTGAATTACAAGCAATGGCAATACAATCTGTTCACGTATCAGTATACTCTTTTTGGTAATGGGCTCTTCTTCCATCAAGCTTTCGTAGCCAGAAATTAGCAGCAGCATTTCTTTAGAAAGCTCGTATTCAGCATTCAAAATATGCCAAAATTCCTGATAATCTTTGTCTTTTGCCATATAGGCCGTTAGCTTGAAATTCGATTTAGAAAGTGACATCATCGCATTCAAAATCAATATCCTAAAAAATGGTGCATTTTGAAAGAGTAACCTTAGCTCATCGATTCTACCTTCCGATTTCAATTGGTTTAAGGCAGTCCCAATGCCAAAATATCCAGGCACATTCTGCTTCAACTGGCTCCACGAACCCACAAATGAAATAGCACGAAGGTCAGACAATTTCAATTTTGTATCTTGTCCGCGTTTGGCTGGCCGGCTGCCAATATTGGCCTTGCTGTAGAACCTGAGCGTACTTTTGTTTTCGAGATACGGCATAAACATCGGGTGATTTTTCAGCGCCATATATTTCTCAAAACTAATCTCAGCCAGACTTTCAATTGTTTCTCTTAATGTGGCGTGAATCTCGTTTTCGCGTCCATTGATTTGATGTGAAAGTGCCGCCGTGAGTAATTGCTCAATGTTATATTTAAAATGTTCGGGCGTTGCAAAGCGGCTTGAAATAGTCTGCCCTTGAATGGTAAGCTGAATTTCATTGTTGGCAATTCTATCGCTTTGCGAAGCATAAAACTGATGTGTTTTTCCACCTCCGCGTGCCGGCGGACCACCACGACCATCAAAAAATATAGGAATTATACCATTTTTTTCGCATGCTGCCGTAAGTGATTCTTTGGTTTTATAGATTGACCAGTTGGCTTTCAGATAACCCCCATCTTTTGTGCCATCACTAAAACCCAACATTATGGTTTGCTTGCTTTTACGACTTTCCAAATGTGCTTGATAAACAGGATTATCAAACAAAAACTGCATAATTTTCGGTGCATTCCTCATACCTTCCATTGATTCAAAAAGCGGAACAATGTCCATGGAAATGTTTTTGTCTGCAAAAATCCAGCGCATCAGGCCAAAGACAAAAAGCACTGAATAAACATCCTCAGAATTGCTGATAATATAGCGGTTACAGCCTTCTTCGCCGTTTTTGCGTTGTATCTCTTCAAGTTGTTTTATGGTAGCGATGGTATCATTAATAATATCGGAATCGTAACCAGCCGGATCAATGCTAAGCTGCTCTTCTGTAAGTATCTGAATCAGCTTTTCATCCGTAAGCTCTGACAAACTTTCCTCGATTAGTTTATTCCTTTTTAGCACAGCTTCAACAGTTTTTAGCTGCACTTCATGATGCTGACGCATATCCAGCGTCGCAAAATGTGTTCTGAAAATACTTACTTTATCAATTAGCAAATCGATTTGATCGCTGTAAAGGCCGTTATATTTTTCGTTTACGAGTTGTTTTGCTTTTATCAGCGGATTGCTAATTTCCTCAAAAGCAAGACTTTGATCAGCCTTAAACATGGTTGGATATATGGCGGTGCGCAATTGACCAATTATTTCTTCAACACCTCTAAAGCTTAGCTTTTTAGACAAGTCTTTCAGGTCTTTGTAATAACATTTCATCAAGGTCATGCGCAGTTCGTTGGCCACTTGCATACTCACTTTTGCGGTTACGAAAGGATTGCCATCACGATCGCCGCCTGGCCAAAAGCCTAATTTAACAATTTCGGGATTGTCAAAGTTTTGGTTTTTAAACTGTGTTTTGAGGTCGACATAAAACTCGCCAAGCGCATCATAATATACGTTTCGCAGGTAGTAAATAATATTTTTAGCTTCATCGAATGGAGTAGGTTTTTGCTGATTACCAAAAGATGTCATACCAAGCTGTTGCAGTGCCAAATCCACTTTCATAAGATCGTTATCATTGACATGGTCGCGCAACTGCTGAATAATCTCCAGTATTGCAGGCGGATAAAACTGCGTTGGATGCGCGGTAAAAACGATGCGGGCGCTAAAATCTACTAATTTTTGCGGTATCTCGCCTTGTCTTCTTCGGCTTTCGAGCAGATGAATAAAATCATTCAACGATAATTTGTTGCCATCTTTTTGAGTAGTTTTAAAAGCAGCATCTTCGATACTATCAAACAAAACAACTTGCCGTTCAACATATTGAATTACCCTGAACATAAAATCAATTTGCTCGGCAGTGCTATACAGGCTGCTTTGATTTGCAAAAAAACTCTCCAGAATTTCAGTGGGCTGCATGCCATTTTCAAGCCCACTGATGCACTGATCCTGAAGCTGCGGAAGCATCATGCCAGTTTTGCTGATTTTATCGAAAGGTAAACTAAGAAAAAGGCTGTTGAATAGGTTGAATTTGTTCACGACAAGCTTTTCAAAACTGTTGGTTTGGTTTGTGTTATTCATTGTGTATTTTATAATACGAATGTAGTGGCCACTTTATTTTTGTCCCATTTTTCGCGTACGGCTTGCTCATATTTTTTGGCGTTTTCTTTATCGTTCATCATCAAAATGCCATTGAGATGGCCGTTTAGATAGAAAAACCGCACATATTTATTATCCTTTTCTACGATCGTATTGTCGGATTTTTCAGGGTTATCAGGAATATTCATCGAAAAAAAGTATTGATCAAAGACCTCCATTTTAAGTCGAAAAGCTTTTTGGTCATACTTTGTTTTTACGCCTGCCACATTATTCCCAGCAATGGTTCCCTGATGTTCGGAAGCATGCCACAGTCCGCTGACAAATCCGCCAGGATGCTCAGCAACATCACCAGCAACATAAATATCAGGATGCGAGCTTTGCAGAAATTCATTAACGAGAATTCCGCGATTTGTGGATAAACCCGCGCTCTTAGCCAGATCAATATTAGGCTGACTTCCAACGTTAATTAACACCATATCTGCAATTTGCTGAATGATGTCGCCTATTTTCACTAAAAATTTATCGTTACTGGTTTTGCTAATACCGGCAACGCTTTCGTTACAAATTATACTAACGCCGCGCTGCTCCATTATTTGATGAATATGTCCTGCTAAGTGGCGATCGAGGTGACGATTCATCAACTGGATGCCGTTATGAACCAAGGTAACCTGCTTTCCAAGTTTTAGTAATTGATCTACAATTTCGATTCCTTGGACACCTCCCCCACCCACAATTACTTTTTCGACAGATTTAAGGTCATTAATAAGCTCTTCGGCATCTTCTGCTTGGCGCAAAAAACGCGCGTTTCGCTTCCCATTTCCTTTTAAAACCGGTTGTCGGCTGCTAGATCCAGTGGCGATAACGAGTTTATCCCAAGCAAATTTTCGTTTTCTTTCGGTTAGCAATGTTTTGCTATTCAAGTTAATATTGGATACCACATCCTGCATCAAAGTGATTTGTCGGTTCTCATAGAAATCTGCATTGGCCAATGCAAACTGTTCAGTTTCAAACCCATTTACAAGTCGTTTGTTAATTCTGGTTCTTTTATAGGGCTTCCGGTCTTCGCCATTAATCAACAATAAACTGCTCTCGTCATCGTGCTGTCTAATGGCTTCAGCAGCCTTAAACCCAGCAATTCCGGCTCCAATTATGATGTAGTTGAATTTTTTCACTTGTAAACTAATTTTGAACAAAAATAGCAAAACTTTCTCTATTTAGAAATATTCTAATTAACAAGCTTTTACAGAAAATCAGCTATTTTTAAAACCATTCAGGCGCTGAGTTTTTTCTGTGTAGCTTTGTTTTTGAAAAGAACAATGTAAGCCTCATATTTTGTAATTTAGCGCGCTGAAACAACTTAAAGATATGGCAAAAGAAAAGCAGGAAGATGAAGTAAATGAAATGTCATTTTGGGATCATTTAGAGGAATTACGCTGGCATATTTTACGTAGTGTAATTGCTGTTTTAGTGCTTTCCATTATCGCGTTTTTGAACCGTCACTTTGTTTTTGATTACCTTATACTATCGCCCAGTAAGGCGGATTTTTTTACTAACAGGATGCTTTGCAAAGTAGGCGATTTTCTGAATATAGATGCGATTTGTATGGATCAGTTGAACCTGCAAATCATCAATATCAATATGTCAGGTCAGTTTTTGACCCACATGTATATTTCGTTTATCACGGGTTTAATTGTTGCTTTTCCTTTTGTGTTGAATGAATTTTGGCGATTTATAAGGCCAGCGCTTCACCAGGACGAAGCCAAATATTCGGGCGGAGCGGTTTTCGTTAGTTCATTCTTGTTTTTCTTGGGTGTATTGTTTAGCTATTTTCTGATAGTTCCACTGACTATCAACTTTTTAGGAACTTATCAGGTAAGCGAAACTGTTGCCAATCAGATTTCGTTACAATCCTATATTAGCACCGTTATTTCCGTAATTTTTGCAGTTGGGCTTGTTTTTGAGTTACCTATTTTGATTTATTTTTTGACCAAAGTAGGCCTGATAACGCCCGGATTTATGCGTAAGAACCGCAAATATACTTTGGTCGTTTTATTGGCGGTTTCTGCTATTATCACGCCACCCGATGTGTTTAGCCAGATTTTAGTCTGCATACCGCTGATGGGACTTTACGAACTCAGCATATTGGTTTCAGATCGCATTTATAAAAAGCAACAAGCGGCACTTGAGGGATAGAAGAATTTGGAATGTTTTTTGTAAAAAATAGATTTCCTGTACTTCTTACCCCTTAAACCAATCCGGTTTCCCCGTTAAAAAACCTGATGCAAGCTGATAAAACTGCTCCGGTGCTTCGGCATGCACCCAGTGCGATGCACCTTCGATGGTGATGATTTCAGCACGTGGGAAATTGTGCCTGATTTGTGGATAATCTTCTGGAAGAATATAATCTGAAGCTCCTCCGCGGATAAAAAGTGTGGGTTTGGTAAAAACTTCTGCCGTTTTAATGGCATCGAACATCTGGCTCAGGTTGGCCGCAATTCCATCCAGGTTGATTCGCCATTCCAGCGTTTGCTTGTCTTTCCAATGCAAGTTTTTAAGCAAAAACTGCCGGATGCGTTCCGAGCTCACTTTTTCGGCCAACTGTTCCTCAGCCTCTGACCGACTGCTGACTTTGTCAAGCTCCATCAACTGCATAGCCTCCACAATAG